>DATGUI010000021.1:0-27995 GCA_035301405.1 Burkholderiaceae bacterium | reverse complement strand
GGTGCCGGGGTGCCCCTGGCTGCCCTGTGTGCGCGAGCCGAGGTATCGGTCTTTGAACACGGCGATCAGGGCGGTACCTACAACGGCAATCCGCTCATGACTGCCGTAGGCGTGGCCGTCTTTGATGCCCTGACTGCCCCCGGCTTCATGGAAGCCGTTCGTGCCCGCAGCCACCAATTGTCTGAGGGTCTGGTGGCGCTTTCCGATAAGTGGGGCTTGCGCGGTGAGCGCGGAAGCGGCCTGTTGCGCGCCCTGATGCTGGATACAGAAGATGCCAACGCCATTGTGGAGGCGGCACGCCAGCGTGATCCCGAAGGGCTGCTGCTGAACGCACCGCGCGGCGATCTGCTGAGATTCATGCCGGCATTGAACGTGACGGCGGACGAAGTCGATCTGGCGCTGGCCTGGCTGGACGAACTGATCGGCCAGGTACGCGGCTGAACAGCCACGAAAAAAGCCGGTAGCCCAGTCAGGGCCACCGGCTTTCAGTGGACAATACAGGAACGATCCGGCGCTTATCCGGCCTTGACTACCTGACGCCACTCGTGCAGCAGCGGCTCGGTGTAGCCATTGGGCTGTTCCAGACCCTTGAAGACCAGATCGCAGGCAGCCTTGTAGGCGGCGGAGGTCTCAAAGTTGCCGGCCATGGGCGTGTAATTGGGGTCGCCCTGGTTTTGCTTGTCGACCACCGCAGCCATGCGTTGCATGGTTTCTTCTATCTGTTCCCGGGTCACGATGCCGTGCAACAGCCAGTTGGCCATGTGCTGACTGGAAATACGCAGGGTGGCGCGGTCTTCCATCAGGCCGATGTCGTGAATGTCGGGCACCTTGGAAACACCAATACCCTGATCCACCCAGCGAACCACGTAGCCCAGTATGCCCTGGGCATTGTTGTTGAGCTCTTCCTGCTTTTCCTTGTCGGACCAGCTGGTATCCGTGGCCACGGGAATGGTCAGCAGCTTGTCGAGCAGCGGCTCGGACTGGCCTTCCATTTCCTTTTGCAGTGCCTGGACATCAATCTGGTGATAATGCAGGGCATGCAGGGTGGCTGCCGTGGGAGACGGAACCCAGGCGGTGTTGCCGCCCGCCTTGAGGTGGCCGATCTTTTCCTTCAGCATGGCGGCCATGAGGTCAGGCATGGCCCACATGCCCTTGCCGATCTGGGCGCGACCGCGCAGACCGCATTCCAGACCCACCTGAACGTTGTTGCGCTCGTAGGCGTCAATCCAGTCGGTTTGCTTCATGGCGGCCTTGCGCACCATGGCGCCTGCGTACATGGAGGTGTGCATTTCGTCGCCGGTACGGTCGAGGAAGCCGGTGTTGATGAAGGCCACACGCTTGTGGGCTGCGGCAATACAGGCTTTCAGGTTGGCACTGGTACGACGTTCTTCGTCCATGATGCCCATCTTGAGCGTGTTCTCGGGCAGGCCCAGCAGGGCTTCGGTGCGCGTGAACAGCTCGTTGGCAAAGGCGACTTCGTCGGGGCCATGCATCTTGGGCTTGACGATATAGACGGAGCCCTTGCGGGAGTTCAGTCGGGTATCGAGATCGCGCTTGGCAATCAGGGAGGAAATGACGGCATCCAGAATGCCCTCGGGGATCTCCTGGCCTGCTTCGTCAAGAATGCTGGGGTTGGTCATGAGATGGCCAACGTTGCGAATGAGCATGACCGAGCGGCCGGGCAGGGTCTGGGTGTTTCCCTGGGCGTCGGTGTATTCGCGATCCGGATTGAGGCGGCGGGTGAAGGTGCGGCCGTCTTTGGTGACTTCCTCGGTGAGTTCGCCGGTGGTCAGGCCCAGCCAGTTGCGGTAGGCAAGCACCTTGTCTTCGCTGTCGACTGCAGCGATGGAGTCTTCAAGGTCCATGATGGTTGTCACGGCTGCTTCCAGAACGACATCCTTGACGCCGGCCTTGTCGGTCTTGCCAATGGCGTGTTCCGGATCGATCTGGATTTCAATGTGCAGACCATGGTGGCGGAACACCAGTGCCTCGGGGGCATCGGCATGGCCACGGTAGCCGAGAAAGGCGTCGGCATCCTTGAGCGTGGTGGTGTTGCCATTGGCCAGCGTGACGCTGGCCTGTCCGTTGCTGACCGCATATCTTGTGGCGTCGGCATGCGAGCCTTCGGTCAGGGGCAGAGCATTGTCCAGGACGTCGCGTGCATAGGCAATGACTTTTTCACCCCTTGCCGGGTTGTAGCCGCCAGCACGTGTTGCGCCGCCTTCTTCGGAAATGACATCGGTGCCGTACAGGGCGTCGTAGAGGCTGCCCCAGCGCGCATTGGCGGCGTTGAGGGCATATCGAGCGTTGGTAATGGGCACCACGAGTTGCGGGCCGGCCTGTTGCGCGAACTCGACGTCAACACCCTGGGTGTCGATCTGCACCTTGGCGGGCTGCTCGACCAGATAGCCGATGTCGCGCAGGAATTTCTGATAGGCTTCCTGATCCTTGACCGGGCCCGGGTTGTCGCGGTGCCAGGTGTCGATCTGATCCTGCAGGCGCTGGCGCTGGGCGAGCAGCTCGCGGTTCCTGGGTGCGAGATCGTGGACGAGTGCATCAAAGCCGGACCAGAACTGGTCGGCATTGACGCCACTTCCGGGCAGTGCCTCGTTGTTGATGAAGTTGAAGAGATCAGTGGCCACCTTCAGTCGATGGCTGGACGTGCGTTCAGTCATGGAGTTTTCCTGAGTGAAAGATTGATTGTTGAGAGAGGGGGTGTGCCGGCAAGAGGATCAGCCAAGGTCAAGGGTAGCCAGGCCGCTGCGGGCGATTTCTGCGTCTTGTGCAGCCTGAACGCCGGAAACACCAATGGCGCCAATGACGTGGCCGTCGGCAATGATGGGTTCGCCACCTTCCAGGCCCAGAACCGGCATGTTGACGGCTGCCGTGCGGCCGTTGTTGATCATGTCTTCCACGGCTTTGGTGGGCTTGCCGCTGAGTGCACTGGCGTTGGCCTTGCCCGCCGCGACCTCGGCGCTCATGGCCGGGGCGCCGTCAAGACGCTGAAGCCACAGGGTGTGGCCACCGGCATCGCAGATGGCGATGCTGACGTTCCAGCCGTTGCTCAGCGCGTGTTTTTCAGCCGCGGCAGCAATTTTCTTGACGTCTTCCAGGGTGAGTTTCTTGCAGGTAATCATGATGATTGGCTCCAGATTGTTGAATAGCGGATAAGAGGAAAAACCGGCACAGGGAAAGTGACGGTTGAGTCAGGGAATGAACACGGCGCGGAAGTCATTCACGTTGGTCAGGGTGGGGCCGGTGATGAGCTGGTCGCCCAGCAGCTTGAAGAACTGGTGGGCGTCGTTGTCTTCCAGATAGTGTCGTGCGGACAGCCCGCGTTCGTGGGCTTTGCTCAGGGTGTCGGGACCAATGAAGGCACCCGCAACAGGCTGGCTGCCGTCAATGCCGTCGGTGTCGGCGGCCAGGGCATGGATGCCGGCTTCTTCCTGCAGGGCCACCGCCAGGGCCAGCAGGAATTCGACATTGCGTCCTCCCTTGCCTTGCCCGCGCACGGTGACGGTGGTTTCACCGCCTGACAGCAGCACACAGGGTGCGGGTGCCGGCTGCTGGTGGCGTTTGACTTGCTTGGCAATGCCGGCCATGACCTTGGCCACTTCGCGTGATTCGCCTTCTATGCTGTCTCCGAGAATGATGGGCGTGATGCCCGCCTGGCGGGCGACATCGGCAGCGGCCATCAGGGCCTGCTGCGACGAGGCAATGATCTTGCTGCTGACGCCAGCCAGGCTGGGGTGATCGGGCTTGATGGATTCGGCTCCGGGCGTCTCCAGCAGGCTTCTGACCGCATCGGGCACAGCAATGTGGTAGCGCTGCAAGACGTCGAGGGCATCCTGACGGGTGGTGGGGTCAGCAACGGTGGGGCCAGAGGCGATGTCAGCGAGCTGATCGCCGGGCACATCGGAGATGGCAAGGTTGAGCACCCTGGCCGGGTGACACGCCGCCGCCAGTCGTCCGCCCTTGATGGCTGACAGATGGCGACGTACGGTGTTGATTTCGGATATGCTGGCACCGGAGCGCAGCAGAGCCGTGTTGATGGCCTGCTTGTCGGCCAGAAGCAGGCCATCTGCCGGCATGGTCAGCAGGGACGAGCCGCCTCCGCTGATCAGCATGAGGACGAGGTCCTTGGCGCCAAGGGGCTTGACCATGTCCATCATTTTTTGGGCCGCCTGGCGCCCTGCCTTGTCGGGTACCGGATGCGCGGCTTCGAGAACTTCTATGCCCTGGCATTCGACCTGATAGCCTGTTGGGGTAACGATACAGCCTTCAAGCGGCATCTGATAGTGTGTTTCCACAGCCCTGGCCATGGCGGCAGAAGCCTTGCCCGCCCCGATGACGACCATCCGGCCGTCGGGCAAGGGGGGCAAATGGGCGCTGACGATGTTTTCGGGCCGTGCGGAACCGACGGCAGCATCGAAAAGCTTGAGGAGCAGCTCGTGGGGCTGGCTGGCAGGGTTGGCGGTCATGGTGTACCTAGCATAATCGTAAGTGTATGGGCTGTGAAGAGAAATCATCATCGATGCCATCTATACTTTTAGTATATGCAAGTTTGAAGGGAGGCAGACGATCGTGAGTCGTTATACCGAGATGAGAAGCTTTGTCCTGGCGGCAGAAAGGGGCAGTTTTTCTGCCGCTGCACAGGTTGAAGGCGTGACGCCGGTGGTCATGAGCAGGCGGCTGAATGCGCTGGAAAAACGTCTGGGGGTACAGCTGGCCCATCGATCCACCCGCGGCCTGTCGCTGACTCGCCTGGGCGAACAGTATCTGGAACACTGTCACCAGATCCTCAAGGACATTGAAACCGCCGACAGCAGCGTGAGCGCCGGACGCGAATCCCTGACCGGGCGCCTGGTGGTTTCCGCGCCGGCGGCCTTTGGCCGTCAGCATGTGGCACCGCACCTGGTGGCGTTTCGCAAGCGCTATCCGGGTCTGAAGCTGTCCGTCAACCTGACGGACAGGGTGGCGGATCTGGTGGAAGAGGGTTATGACATGGCCATACGCGTGGGCGAGGTCACCGACCTGAGTTATATTGCCGCCCGCCTGTACCCCAACCAGCGCGTGGTCTGTGGTACACCAGAATATTTCTCGCGATACGGTACACCCACCGTGCCCGAAGATCTGGTCCATCACAATTGCCTGGCTTTCAACATGCAGGGTGGCCAGCAGCGTGGCTGGATATTCCTTCGTGACGGGAAACCATTCGCCCAACGCGTTCAGGGTGATCTGGACTGCAACGATGGCCAGATGCTTTACGAGTGGGTACGACAGGGCCTGGGCGTCGGGTGGCGTTCCACCTGGGAAATCCAGGCGGATCTGAAGCGGGGCCGGCTGATTACCGTGCTGGATGATTTTGCAGCGCCTGATTATGATATCCGGGCGGTATACCCGCAACAACGCTATTTGCCGGCGCGTGTCCGCCATTTCATTGACTACATCCGCAAAATCTACAACACGCCTGGATATTGGGACAAGCCCTCTGTCCATGGTTGAGGAATTCTTCATCATGTCTGAACAGCGCCATGCATCCGGACCCATCAGCTTGCCTCCCCTGATCCGGTTTTCCCGTTATCACGATGCGCGGGAGGCCACCGATCAGCTGGTGGCCATCTACGAGCGCAATACGGCGTTTCTGCGCGACGCGTTCGGGGCCTATGTGGCCGGTGAAACCGAACAAAAGGTGCGTGTGCGTGCCTGCTATCCGGCCATTCGCATTCGGGTGACGACTTGGCAAGAGGTCGATACGCGCTTGTCGTTTGGCCACGTGGTCGAGCCGGGTACGTACATGACGACCATCACGCAGCCGGCGCTGTACTACGACTATCTGCTCGAGCAGATTGCCCTGCTGATCCGGCACCATGGCGTACCCGTCGAAATTGGCGAGTCCGACATGCCGATCCCCCTGCATTTTGCGTTTACCAATGGGGATGTCATTGAATCAACGGACGACGTCACCGGAGACACCCTGCGTGATCGTTTTGATGTCCCTGATCTGGCGGTCATGGACGATGCCATTGTCAATGGAACCTGGCGGGCTGATCCCGACGAGCCTCAACCCCTGGCACCGTTTACGGCGCCGCGCATCGACTACTCCTTGCACCGCCTGCAGCATTACACCGCCACGGCGCCCCAGCACTTTCAGAATTTTGTGCTGTTTACCAATTACCAGTTCTATGTTGACGAATTCTGTGCCTGGGCCCGCCACATGCTTGCGACCGGGCAGGGCGGCTATACGGCACTGATCGAGCCGGGCAACGTCATCACCCGTGCGGGCAGCGATATGTCCCCAGGCGGCGAACGGCCCTCGCACATGCCGCAAATGCCCTCCTATCACCTGGCACGGGAACATCATTCCGGCATCACGCTGGTCAACATGGGCGTGGGTCCGGCCAATGCCAAGACCATTACCGACCACGTCGCGGTACTGCGGCCATCAGCCTGGATCATGGTGGGGCATTGCGCAGGTTTGCGTACCACGCAGCGGCTGGGCGATTATGTGCTTGCGCACGGATATGTCAGGGAAGACCAGGTGCTGGACGACGACCTGCCGCCGTGGGTGCCGGTGCCGCCCCTGGCCGAGATACAGGTCGCGCTTGAACATGCGGTGGCCGACGTTGCCGGTTTGTCAGGATGGGAACTGAAACGCATCATGCGTACCGGCACGGTGGCCTCGGTGCATAACCGCAACTGGGAGATCAGCGACCATCTGGCGCCGGTGCGCAGGTTGTCCCAGTCGCGTGCCATTGCGCTTGACATGGAGTCTGCCACCATTGCCGCCAACGGCTTTCGCTTTCGGGTGCCTTATGGCACCTTGCTGTGCGTATCGGACAAACCCCTGCATGGTGAGCTCAAGCTGCCCGGCATGGCCAGTGCGTTTTATCGCACGCAGGTCGAGCAACATCTGCATATTGGCATACGGGCGCTTGAAAGCCTGCGCGACATGCCGCAGGAGCGCCTGCATTCCCGCAAGCTGCGCAGCTTCATCGAGACCGCATTCAAGTAGCGGCGTCTGCCTCGTCGTCAATATCGTATTGGTCGTCGGGGTCGGGCAGGGCCAGCATGGTGCCGCGGCATGCCGGGCTGCCGCAAAGGCAGCGGTATTGCTCCATCAGGGTGTCTGTAAAGGGTTCGTCAATGACCAGCCCGTAATCGAAGAAGAGCTCTTCGCCCCGGGCGATGTCGCGCAGCGCGACCACAAACACGCGGTCGCCGGCCTCGTTCTCCTGCGCCTCGCAGTTGGGTTCGCAATGGTGGTTGATCCAGCGTGCGTCGTTGCCATTGTCGCTGCCGTCAATGACGTCGCCCGAGCTGAGCGCAAAAAAGAAGGTGTGAAAGGGATCGTCCGGGTGAGCGCCGGCTTTTTCATCGGCTTCGTCAGGGGTGATGCGCTCGCCCGTGTACTCGAGAATTTCCGTGCCGGCGGGGATCTTGCGGCGCGCAAAAACACCTTGACCGTGTAACACTGAAGGACCGACCCGATGCCAGGGGGTAGAATGATGGGTTGTCATGATGCACCGCAAAAACGTTAAACCGGATAGAATCGAGAGATGGCTCCAAAAGTTCTGCAACGGCAGGCCCAGCCCGAGACTGGGCAACCGCTTTCCCTGACCGGTGCGCAAGCACTACTTGAAACACTGATTCAAAATGGGGTGGATACCGTATTTGGCTATCCGGGTGGCGCTGTGTTGCCACTGTACGATGCCTTGTATTCCGAACCCCGCATCCGACATATTTTAGTCCGTCACGAGCAAGGCGCGGTCCACGCTGCCGAAGGCTATGCCCGGACGACCGGGCGACCGGGCGTTGTGCTGGTCACATCCGGCCCCGGCATGGCCAACACCACATCGGGGTTGCTGGATGCCATGTGCGACTCCATTCCCGTCTTGTGCCTGAGCGGTCAGGTGGCCACCACGGCCATTGGTACCGACGCCTTTCAGGAATGCGACGCGGTGGGCATTTCCCGCCCCGTCACCAAATGGAATGGCCAGGTACAGCGTGTTGAAGATATCCAGGCCATGACGGCCAAGGCCCTCAAGCTGACGCAGTCCGGCCGGCCCGGGCCGGTGCTGCTTGATCTCCCCAAGGACATCCAGATCGCACCCGTGCCCGACAGCCAGCCGGCAGCCCCCGAGCGTCCGGCTGCATCAGCGGCGGCCAATATTGACAGTCCGGCCGTCGAAGCATCCATCCGCCGCGCCGCCGCCCTGATTGCGCGGGCGAAGCGACCCGTATTCTATGGGGGTGGCGGGCTCATCAATTCCGGACCGCAAGCCTGCCAGGCCTTTACCGACATGGTCCGCCTGACGGGCGCGCCGTGCACCCTCACCCTCATGGCACTGGGCGCCTTTCCGGCTGACGATCCGCACTTTCTGGGCATGCTGGGCATGCATGGCACGCTGGAGGCCAATCTGGCCATGCACAATGCGGATCTCATCGTTTGTGTGGGTGCGCGGTTTGATGATCGCATTACCGGCCGGCTGTCTGACTTCTGCCCGCATGCAGAAAAAATTCATATCGATATCGACCCCGCGTCGATAGACAAGGTGGTGCGTGCGGATGTCGGCCTGGTCGGCGATTGCCACACCATGCTGCAGGCGGTGCACAGGCAACTGGTGACAACCGCTTTGCCAGCGGCCGGGCAGCTGGCGGCCTGGTGGGAACGAATCGCACGCTGGCGCTCGGCAGACTGCCTGGCCTTCGAGCGCTCCGACACGGTTATCCCGCCGCAGCAACTCATGCTGGCACTGCAACAGGCCATCCAGGGCACCGATACCATCGTCTCGACGGATGTGGGTCAGCATCAGATGTGGGCGGCGCAATACCTGCAGTTCAACCAGCCCTACCGCTGGCTGACGTCCGGTGGCGCAGGCACCATGGGCTATGGCCTGCCGGCAGCCATTGGCGCCCAGGTGGCGCATCCGGACAAGCAGGTCGTCTGCATCAGCGGGGACGCCTCGGTACTGATGAACATCCAGGAACTGGCCACTGCCACGCAGCACCGGCTGCCCGTGAAGGTGGTGTTATGCAACAACCAGCACATGGGCATGGTGCGTCAGTGGCAAGAGCTCATTCACGAAGGGCGTTACAGCCACAGTTACAATGAATCCCTTCCCGATTTTGTTGCAGTAGCCAAGGCGTTTGGCTGGGATGCTGCAAGGGTCGAACATCCGGATCAGCTGAACGATGCACTGGCTGCCTGTCTGGCGTCCGACGGTCCCTACTTCCTGGATGTGGCCGTGCAGCCTCAGGAAAACTGCTTTCCCATGATGCCGGCCGGTTATGGCCATCAACAAGTCATGTTGTCTGAAGACACCTGGTATGTCGAAGAGTAACCCTATTGACAATCAGTACATGATTCGTTGATGTTATGGCAGAATGACTTTTTTACGTTTTTCAGGATAATCATCATGACACTAAAATCTGGACTCTCGAAATGGCTGCTGGCATTTGCTGCTGCTGGTGTACTGGCAGGCAGCCCGGTGGCAGCAGAAACATCCCTGAAGATGGCGTATGCGCTGTCGACCGACTCCCATTACGGTGTGGGGGCCAAGGCCTTTTCGGAAACCCTGACCGGCGCCACTGATGGCGAGTTTGTCATTGAAGAGTTTCCCAACAGTGCCCTGGGTGGCGAGCGTGAAGTGATTGAAGGCTTGCAGCTGGGAACCATTGACCTGGCCATTGTCTCCACCGGCGCCACACTGAACTTCGTGCCCTCCACCGGTGTCTTTGACATTCCCTTCCTGTTCCGTGACCTGGATCATGCCCGAACCGTCCTGGATGGCGATATCGGCCAGGAGATGCTGGAAGAATTTCCCAAGCGCGGTATTGTGGCACTGGCATGGGGTGAGCAAGGCTTCAGGCAGCTCACCAACAACGAGCGTCCGGTTGCCTCGCCTGCCGATGCCAAGGGCCTGAAAATCCGCACAACAGAAAACCCCATTCATATCAAGGCGTTCCGTGAAATCGGCATTCTGGCAACGCCCATGGCCTGGCCCGAAGTTGCCACGGCGCTGCAACAGGGCACCATAGACGGTCAGGAAAACCCCATGTCCGTCATCGTGTCGGCCAAGCTGCCCCAATTGCAGAAATATCTCTCCCTGACGGCCCACGTCTATGGTCCGGCGCTGGTGCTGATGTCACCCTCCGTCTACGACGGTCTGTCGGATGAGCACAAGGAGGCCTTCAAGACGTCAGCCGCTGCCTCGGCCATGGCCATGCGCGACTATGTCGACGAGATCGAAGAAAAAGGACTTGAGCAGGTCAAGGAAGCCGGCATGGAGGTCAACGACGTGGATCACGACGCCTTTGTGAAAGCCGTCGAGCCTGTCTATCCCGACTATTACAAAGAGTTTGGCGAAGAGCTTGTAGAAGCCATTCGCAACACACAATAAACAAGAACAGGGTGCCCGTACTGTGTCCAGGCTACGCGCCATTGATAACGGCCTGTTTCGTCTGATCTCCGGCATTGCCCAGCTGCTGCTGCTGTCTTCGGTGGCAGCGGGCTTTTATCAGGTGATTGCCCGATTTGTCCTGCAGTCACCGGCGGACTGGTCCGAAGCGTGGACGCGTGCATCACTGATCTGGACGGTCATGCTCGGGCTGGCGCTGGCCTTTCGCCATGGCGCCATGCTCAGTGTGGAAGTTCTCAGTTCCTTTCTGAAGGGGCGCAGTCGGCGCTGGCTGGAGCATTTTGTCCTGGTGATTGTGGTCAGTTTTCTGGCGTTCATGGCCTGGGTGGGGGGTCGCATGACATGGCAGGTCCGGTTTCAGACCAGTCCCAGCCTGGAAATCTCCATCTCCTGGGTGTATGTGTCCATTCCCATTGGCATGGCACTGGCCATGGTCGCCGTGATCGCGTACTGGGCCGAAGGGCCCCGCAAGCCCGTCGTTGACGAAACGACAGTCTGATCACCGCTTGCGGATACCCCCATGTACTGATCCGTCAGGTTTTATCGCATGCCACAGTTGATGATCCTATCCATGCTGCTGTTCTTTGGACTGACCGTCCCGGTCGCGGTGTCCATTGGGCTGGCGAGCGTGCTGGGCGTGGCGTGGGATGGCCGCATGCCCTGGATGGTCATTGCTCAGCAGCTTTACGCATCGCTGGACAAATACCCCCTGGTGGCCGTGCCATTTTTCATTCTGGCCGGCAACCTGATGGAAGCCAGCGGCATTTCGGACCGCATGGTGGAGTTCGCCAAGAGTGTGGTGGGTCGCATGCAGGGGGGGCTGGCTGTCAGCTGTGTGCTGACCTGCATGATCTTTGCGGCGGTGGCCGGCTCCAGCGTGGCCACCACGTTTGCCGTGGGGGCGATTCTGATTCCGGCCATGGTGCGGCACGGCTATCCGCGGCCCTTTGCTGCATCGCTGCAGGCGTCGGCCGCCGAACTGGGTGTCATTATCCCGCCCTCCATTCCCATGATTCTGTTCGCCGTATCGACCGATACTTCCGTGGGCGAATTGTTCATTGCCGGAATCGGGCCCGGCATCCTGATTGCCGGCGCACTCATGCTGTATGTCTGGGTGTACGCCAAGGTCAATGGGCTGGGCAAGCAGGACGGCGCCAACAGCATGCCGCTGTGGCCGGCCTTCAAGCAGGCGTGGCTGGCGTTGTTGATGCCCGTCATCATACTGGGCGGAATATACGGAGGCGTATTCACCCCCACCGAGGCATCAGCCGTTGCCGTGGTCTATGCGCTGGTGGTGGGTATGTTCATCTATCGCCGGCTGAGCTTCAAACGTCTGTCAGATACCTTTCACCGCTCGGTGATCTCGACAGCAGTCATCATGTTCGTGATTGCCAACGCCGGCATCTTCGGGTTCTTGCTGAACCGTGCCGGCATCCCCAGTGCACTGGGAAATTGGCTGGGCACCATATTTACCGACAAGACCAGTTTTCTGCTGGGCATCAACCTGGCGCTGTTTCTTGTAGGCATGTTTATCGAGACCTCGGCATCCATCGTGGTGCTGGCTCCCCTGCTTCTGCCGGTAGCGATGGGGTTTGGCGTGGACCCTGCCCATTTTGGGGTCATCATGGTGGTCAACCTGGCGCTGGGTATGGTGACCCCACCTTTCGGGGTCAACCTGTTCGCAGCCTGCGCGGTCGCCAATATCACGCTGGAGCGTCTGGTCCGTCCACTGGTCCCGTTTGTCCTGGTGGTGTTTGCCAGCCTGATGCTGATTACCTATGTGCCTGAAATCAGCCTGTACTTCAAGGAGCTGGCTTACGGCTGACGGTGTCTGGGGGTATCGGCCGTGTCGGGGTGCGGGGTTCTGAATCCGATGGCCAGACGGTTCCAGGCATTGATGGTGGTAATGAGCAGGGTGAGGGCGACCTTTTCATGTTCCGAGAAGTGCGCGTCCAGCGCCTGGTAATCGGCATCCGGAGCGCCGGTTTCGCTGATACGGGTCAGAGATTCCGTCCACGCCAGGGCCGCGCGTTCGCGGGGCGTATACAAGGTCGAGTCGCGCCAGGCATTGAGCAGATAGAGGCGCATCTCGGTTTCGCCGCTGGCACGTGCGTCTGTGGTGTGCATGTGCAGACAATAGCCACAGCCATTGATTTGTGAGGCGCGTGTCTTGACCAGTTCATAGAGGGATTGTTCAAGGCCCGCAGCCCGTATCGCCTGTTCGAGCTTGACCATGTGGCTCATGAGCTCGGGGGCGACCGAAAAGTAATCCAGTCGTGCCTGCATGGTGGTTCCTTTGCGTGAGTCGGTGTGGAGACACGGCGCAAGGCCATGCGCGGTCCCGGTCAGTCATGGTATATCACCCATGCCGTGCTGTCGCGCAAACCCATGGGCACGGAGTGGCCAAGGGCAAGCCGGTGTCAGGGTCAGGAGGTCTTGGCGGCGGCCTTCCTGGCGGCAGCTTTTTTGGCAGTGGCCTTTTTGGCAGCCGTTTTCTTTGTGGCCGTTTTTTTGCCTGCTGCCTTCTTGGCGGCCTTCTTGCCAGCGCCTTTCTTGCTGGCCCGGGGCGCGAATTCGAAGCCTACCTTGCCATCCGGTTGCGTCACCAGAAACGCCTTGAACTTGCGGTGTGTCCGGCTGGAGACAAAGTCGGGAAGGAGATCGGTCTTGCCTTCCGCCAGCAGTTTCCTGACTTGTTCGGGACTGATCTCTTGTTGCAGAATCACCTTGCCAGTGCGGAAGTCGCAGGTCTTGTTCGGGCCAGTGGATTTTTCGCAGACGTAGTTCATGCCGTGCTCGTAGACGGCATGACCACATTTCGGGCAGGCACCCAGCGAGATTTGATTCGAGAAATCCACGGGCTCGTTGTCGTCTTCGTCTTTCTGACCGAAATCAAACTCCAGCTTGTGCTCGTCGTTCAGACGCAACAGGGCCGCAAAAGGCCGCCCCATCTTGCTGATGAAACCGGTAAGCGGGCCGAGTTCACGCTTGGTGAGGAGTTCTTCGGCTTCGTGGGTTTCAAAGGTGCGGCCACCCGGATATTTGCTGATGGAAAAATCACAGTCGGTGCAGGAATAGCGACGGTAGGTTTCCTTGACGACGCCCCCGCAGTTGGGACATGGAGTCGTCAAGGTGGCGTAATCTCCGGGCACGGTATCGCCGTCGTATTCCTTGGCCCGGTGCACGATGATCTGGGTCATTTTGGCGATGTCACGCATGAAGGCGTCGCGATCCAGTTCACGGTGCTCGATCTTCTTGAGACGTTGTTCCCAGTCGCCGGTAAGTTCCGGAGAGGTAAGCTCGTTGACACCGAGGCCCGCCAGCAAGGTCATGAGCTGACGTGTCTTGGCCGTGGGAACCAGTTCGCGGGCTTCGCGACGCAGGTAGCCGTCGTTGAGCAGGCCTTCAATAATGGATGCCCGGGTGGCCGGGGTGCCCAGGCCGCGCTCGGACATGGCTTCGCGCATGGCCTCGTCATCCAGCAGCTTGCCGGCGCCTTCCATGGCCGACAGCAGTGTGGCTTCCGTGAATCGTGCAGGAGGACGTGTCTGCAAGGCACGCAGTTCGATGTCTTCGGTGTGGATGGTTTCGTTTTCGTCAACGGCGACCAGCGTGGTGTCGTCGCCCTGGGCCTCGCGGCCATAAATGGCCAGCCAGCCGGGCTTGACCAGCACCTTGCCGTCGGTCTTGAAGTGATGGCCCGCGACCTCGGTAATGCGGGTGGTGATGCGAAACTCGGCAGGCGGAAAGAACACGGCCAGAAAACGCCGTGTGACCAGTTCGTAGATTTTCTGTTCGGCGTCGCTGAGGTTTTTTGGGTGTTGCAGCGTGGGAATGATGGCGAAGTGATCCGACACCTTGTTGTTGTCGAATATCCGGCGTGCCGGCTTGATCCAGCTATTGTCCATGGCGGTTCTGGCATGGGGCTGGACACTGGCCGTCGTGGGCAGACCGGGCTCTGCCAGGCTGGCAACCGTTCGCCGGACGGTGTCCAGATAGTCTTCGGGCAGATAGCGGGAATCGGTACGGGGATAGGTCAGTGCCTTGTGGCGCTCGTAAAGAGTTTGTGCCAGCGCCAGGGTGGTCCGGGCAGAAAACCCGAAACGGGAGTTGGCCTCGCGTTGCAGCGTGGTGAGATCAAACAGGGCCGGTGACATCTGCCGGGAGGGTTTGGACGTTTCCGTGACGGTTCCGGGCTGCTGTTCGCAGGCCGTGGCAATGGTCTTGGCAGCCGCTTCGGACCAGATCCGGTATTCGCGGGTTTCGGTGTCGTTTTCGTCTTTCTTGAAGGCGGGATCAAACCAGCGCCCGGTGTAGACGCCTGCTGCGGCCACAAAGGTACCGTGGACTTCCCAGTAGTCGCGGGAGACAAAGCTGCGGATGCGTTCTTCGCGCTTGGCCACAATGGTGAGGGTGGGGGTCTGGACCCGGCCCACAGGCGTCTTGAAGAACCCGCCGCTCTTGCTGTTGAAGGCGGTCATGGCGCGGGTGCCATTGATGCCGATGAGCCAGTCGGCTTCCGCGCGCGAGCGGGCCGCATCGGCCAGTGGTTGCAGGGCTTCGTCTTCGCGGAGGTTGTCGAAGGCTTCCCGAATGGCGGCGCGGGTCATGGAGCGCAGCCACAGCCGCTTGACGGGCTTGTTGACCTTGGAATACTGCATGATGTAGCGGAAGATGAGCTCGCCTTCGCGACCCGCATCACAGGCGTTGATGACGGCCGTGACGTCCTTTCTTTTCAGCAGCTTGACCAGCAGCTTGAGACGCTCGGCCGAGCGCTTGTCGGTGGGGCCGAGCTCAAACGCCGGTGGAATGACAGGCAGGTTGGTGAAGGTCCATTTTCCGCGTACCGGATCATTGGGTGCCACCAGGCTGAGCAGGTGCCCCACACTGGCCGCCAGCACGTATTCGTCGCTTTCAAACGTGTCGCCATCGCGTGTGAAGCCGCCCAGGGCACGCGAGATATCCAGGGCGACAGAGGGTTTTTCAGCGATGATGAGAGTTTTTGTCATGGTGGTCCAGTAACCGCAGTAGCAATCAGCGTGGGGAAGCCGGCAGGCCCGCCCGGCGCCACGTATCTGTAATAAATATATCAGACGCCAATGAAGTGGTCAGGGCAAGCGTATGATACCGATGTCCGGCTGGCGGACCACGGGCCTAGTGCGACAGGCGGTCGCTGTCATCGGAAAGAAGTTCTTCGAACATCAGGTGCTCAATGTTGAGTTCCTGGCTCCAGAGGACCATCAGGGCAATGACCTTGAGGTTGCCCAGCGTAATGGGGTGCTCGGTTGCGGCCAGGGCGCGGTCAATGAGGATTTCACGCAGTGTCGGAGGCAGCACACCTGATGTTTCAAGAAAAATGATGAAGCCGATGGCGTCGTGCCCCAGCGCCAGTTGTTCGGTCTGGGTGTAGAGGCGCTGGCTGTGTGGCGTGGCCTGGGCGAGCTCGGTGTATTGCTCGGTGGTTTGCGCCAGCCCGTGCAGCCAGCCCAGTGCATCATCGATGTCGTCGTCCTCGAACCCCACGGCAGCGAGCTTGTCAGCCAGGACATCGGCTTTGGGGCACGCTGAAGGGGTGTAGTACGTTTCAAAAAGGTAGACAAGAATATCGAACATGGTGACAGCGGCTTGCCCGGAATTGCTTGTGAGAAGAACCCAGATTCAGGATTTATCCGGCACTGTACCAGATTTGCGGGCACAATCGGGTATCGAATAGACTACACGCTGGTCATTCAAGGCCATTGTCCGCCCTTATTTCGGTTTTCAAGCACTGTTCATGTCTACCCATTCCCCAGCAGGTTCCGCTTCGGCCATGTCGGCCATCCCTCCTGCAGCCAGGCCCGGCATGGCTCTGGCCGAGATCGACACACCCAGTCTCATCCTTGATCTGTCTGCATTCGAGGACAACCTGCGCGCCATGCAGGCCCTGGCCGAGCGCCACGATGTGGCCTTGCGCCCCCACGCCAAGGCGCATCGCTGCCCTGAAATCTCCCAGCGCCAGATTGCGCTGGGAGCGCAGGGCATATGCTGTCAGAAGGTTACCGAAGCCGCCGTCTTCATTGATGCCGGCATTACCGATATTCACATCAGTAACGAAATCGTCGGTACGGCCAAGCTGGATCTGCTGGCCCGGCTGGCGGGGCAGGCCAGCCTGACCGTCTGTGTCGATAATCTTTCTGCCCTGCAGGATTTGTCCGATGCCCTGGTCCGTCAGGAAACCACCCTGGGCGTTGTGGTAGAGATCGACTTGGGCCAGAAGCGTTGTGGCGTCCAGAAACCGGCTGAAGCCGTTGCCCTGGCCCAGGCAGCCGAGGCGGCCCCCAACGTGACGTTTCGGGGGATCCAGGCTTATCACGGTGGCATACAGCACAAGCGTTCCCTGGAGCAGCGCCGGCAATCGTGCGAGGCGGCAGCCAGACGGGTCGGGCGTTTCATGGCGGCGCTGGACAAGGCGGGCCTGACTTGCGAAGTGGTGACGGGTGGGGGCACCGGTACGGCCGCCTTTGATGCAGCCAGCGGTGTCTATACTGAAATCCAGCCGGGCTCCTACGCCTTCATGGATGGCGATTACGGCAGTCTGGAGTGGGGCGAGTCCCTGGTGCTGCGCCATAGCCTGTTTGTACAAGGCACGGTAATGAGCACCCCCACCCCAAACCGGGCTGTGGTGGATATCGGGCTGAAGTCCACCACGGCGGAAAGCGGCTTGCCGCGACCAATAGATCTGCCTGATGTGCGCAGCGTGGCCCTGCACGATGAACACCTCATGCTGGAAGCACAAACCAGTCAGCATCGGCCCGCTCTGGGAAGCGTGCTGCGTGTGGTGCCCGGCCACTGCGACCCTACCTTCAACCTGCATGATGAGCTGGTTACCGTCAGGCAGGGCAAGGTAGAGGCCCTGTGGCCCATCCGTGCCCGGGGTTACAGCCGCTGATCCGTTGACTGCTGCCAGCCGGCGGTGCGGTCAGTCGTCCTGGGGTGGCTGGATGGCAACCAGTTCGACGCCTTCTTCCACCTGATCACCGGTCGCAAAGAATACCTCTTCGATGGTGCCGTCCATGGGTGCCTCGATGGTGTGCTCCATTTTCATGGCTTCCATGACGATCAGGCGATCTCCCTTGTTCACGCTGTCGCCGGCCTTCACGTCGATGGCAATCACTTTGCCAGGCATGGGCGCCGTCAGCCCGCCGGCGGCTCCGTCGGCATCATCGGCATCCGTTCGTGCCGGATCATGCAGACTCAGCCGATGACGCAGGCCGTCCATGAAGACATGCATGTCCGGGCCCTGGGTGATGACCACGCCACTGAGTGCCTGGTCGCCCAGCGTGGCGCGGATGTGAAAGACATCAGGGTTGTCGTGCCTGATCTGCCAGCTGAAGCGGGCGGAGACATCGTCGTGGGTGAGCTGCTGTGCGTGGCCATCACGTGTGAATGTGACGGGCCAGGTGGTGTCGCCATCCGTGAAGGCGAGCACTTGCCGGTAGTGACCTGACAGGCGCCAGGTGTCCGTGACATCCCAGGGGTCGGCCGCCGGGGGGCGGGCAGCCTGCTCGCCCTGGCTGGTCACTCCCTGGGCAGCAAGCGTGGCGGCAGCAGCCAGCGTCAGAACGGATGCATCAGGCGCCTGGCGTTCCGGAAACAGGGTCTGCTGTTGACGCTCGATCAGGCTGGTGTCCAGGTCGGCCTGCATGAAACTGTCATCCAGCATGAGACGGCGCAGGAATTCAATGTTGGTATGCACGCCCACACTGTAAAGCTCGCCCAGCGCCTGAACCATGCGCATGCGCGCCTCCTCGCGATCACGGCCATGGGTGATCAGCTTGGCGATCATGGGGTCGTAATAAGGCGAGATGGTATCGCCCTGGCGGACGCCGCCATCAATGCGCACGGGCCCGTTTTCAAAGGCGACGTGCTGGGGAAATTGCAGGACGCTCAGCAAGCCCGTGGCCGGCAGGAAG
The DNA here is from genome assembly GCA_035301405.1 of Burkholderiaceae bacterium. GTDB lineage: Bacteria > Pseudomonadota > Gammaproteobacteria > Burkholderiales > Burkholderiaceae_B > JAJYRX01. The sequence continues at coordinate 9,622 of DATGUI010000021.1, read as the reverse complement.
TCATTGTCCGGGTTTTCTGCATAGACCCTTGCTTCCATGGCGTGGCCATTGATGGTCAGGTCAGCCTGGCTGACCGGCAACGGCTGTCCGTCGGCAACCAGCAGCTGCCATGCAACCAGATCGTGTCCGGTGATGAGTTCGGTCACGGGATGCTCGACTTGCAGCCGTGTGTTCATTTCCATGAAATAGAAGGTGCCATCGGGTTCGACAATGAACTCGACCGTACCGGCGCCAACGTAGTTGACCGCCCGTGCTGCTGCGATGGCGGCTTCGCCCATGGCCTGCCGCTGTGCGTCGCTGAGGCCGGGTGCGGGCGCTTCCTCGATGACTTTCTGGTAGCGTCGCTGCACGGAGCAGTCGCGCTCGAACAGATAGACGGTATGCCCCTGGGTGTCGGCAAAGACCTGGATTTCTATGTGCCGGGGCTTGATCAGGTATTTTTCAACCAGCACGGTATCGTCGCCAAAGCTGGCGGCGGCTTCGCGCTGGCAGGACAGCAGGGCTTCGGTGAAGCTGGCCGGCTCATGGACAATGCGCATGCCCTTGCCGCCGCCCCCGGCGCTGGCCTTGATCAGGACGGGATAGCCCATGGCGTCGGCCTGTTCCTGCAGAAAGGCCGGATCCTGGTTGTCGCCGTGATAGCCGGGAACCAGGGGCACCCCGGCCTGCTCCATGAGCGCCTTGGCAGCGACTTTGCTGCCCATGGCATGGATGGCGTCCGCAGATGGACCGACAAAGGTGATGCCGGCGGCCTCGCAGGCCTGGGCGAAATCAGCATTTTCAGCCAGGAATCCATAACCCGGGTGAATGGCCTGGGCGCCGGTTTGCTGCGCAACGGCGATAAGGGTTTCGGCTTTCAGGTAGCTGTCTTGTGGCTCGGGTCCGCCAAGATGAACAGCCAGGTCGCAGGCCTGCACATGGGCGGCATGGCGATCGGCATCGGAATAGACAGCGACCGTGCGGATGCCCATTTGCCGGGCCGTGGCCGCAATGCGACAGGCGATTTCCCCCCGATTGGCAATCAATAAGGTATCAAACACCGTTCTTCCTTTAGATTCTGAACACACCGAATCGTGTGTCGTTGATGGGTGCATTCAGGGCAGCCGACAGGCTGAGCGCCAGTACCCGACGGGTATCGGCCGGGGCAATGATGCCGTCATCCCACAGCCGGGCGGTGGAGTAGTAGGGGTGGCCCTCGTGCTCGTATTGCTGACGGATGGGATCCTTGAAGGCTTCTTCATCGGCTTCCGACCATTGCTCGCCGCGAGATTCCAGGGCATCGCGCCGGATGGTGGACAGGACGCTAGCGGCCTGCTCCCCGCCCATGACGGAGATGCGCGAGTTGGGCCACATGTACAGAAAGCGGGGGCCATAGGCGCGGCCGCACATGCCGTAATTGCCGGCGCCGAAAGATCCGCCAATGATGACGGTCAGCTTGGGAACGGCGGCGGTGGATACCGCTGTGACCATTTTGGCGCCATGGCGGGCAATGCCTTCGTTTTCGTAGCGGCGCCCCACCATGAAGCCGGCAATGTTTTGCAGGAAAAGCAGGGGAATCTTGCGCTGGCAGCAGAGTTCGATGAAGTGGGTGCCTTTCTGGGCGGCTTCGGAGAACAGGATGCCATTGTTGGCGATAATGCCTACGGGCATGCCATGGAGGTGGGCAAAGCCGGTGACCAGCGTGGTCCCGAAGCGTGCCTTGAATTCTTCAAATTCCGAGCCGTCTACCAGACGGGCGATGACTTCGCGGACGTCGTAGGGCTGGCGGGTATCGGTCGGGATGATGCCGTTGAGCTCTTGCGGATCGTACAGGGGTTCGGCAACGCTGCGCAGGGTGACGGGAACCTGTTTTTTCAGATTGAGCCGTGCAATGGCCTGGCGGGCCAGGTGCAGTGCATGGGCATCATTTTCTGCCAGGTGATCAGCCACGCCCGACAGGCGGGTGTGGACATCGCCACCGCCGAGATCTTCGGCACTGACTTCTTCGCCCGTTGCGGCCTTGACCAGGGGCGGACCCCCCAGAAAAATGGTGCCCTGGTTTCTGACGATGCAGGATTCGTCGCTCATGGCAGGCACGTAGGCCCCGCCGGCGGTACACGAACCCATGACGATGGCGATCTGGGCAATCCCCTGGGCGGACATGTTGGCCTGGTTGTAGAAAATGCGGCCAAAGTGATCACGGTCGGGGAAGACGGCATCCTGATTGGGAAGGTTGGCTCCGCCGGAGTCAACCAGATAGATGCAGGGCAGCCGGTTCTCGAGGGCGATTTCCTGCGCGCGCAGGTGTTTCTTGACGGTCAGGGGGTAGTAGGTGCCCCCCTTGACGGTGGCATCGTTGCAGACAATGATGCACTCGGTGCCCGAGACCCGACCGATGCCGGTGATGATGCCGGCGCCGGGCGAATCGTTGTCATAGACATCGTGGGCGGCCATGGGCGAGAGTTCAAGAAAGGGTGAGCCCGGATCAAGCAATTGCTCGACCCGGTCGCGCGGCAACAGCTTGCCGCGATCCAGATGCCGTTGTCGGGCGCGTTCGGACCCTCCGGATGCCGTGCGCCTGAGCTGTTGCTGCAGGTCGGCAACCAGCGCCTCCATGGCGCGGGCATTGTCCTGAAAGGTCTGCGAACGAGGGTTGATTCTGCTGGATAGGACAGACATGAACAATCCTGATAGGGGTTAATCGAGTTCGACCGCCATGGCGACCGCTTCGCCGCCGCCAATGCACAGCGATGCCACACCACGCTTGCCGCCTGTCTGCTGCAGGGCGTTGATGAGTGTGACAAGCAGTCGGGCTCCGGAGGCACCGATGGGGTGTCCCAACGCCGTTGCACCGCCGTAGATGTTGACCTTGTCGTGGGGGAGATCCAGGTCGGCCATGGCGGCCATGGTGACAGCGGCAAAGGCTTCGTTGATTTCATAGAGATCAACGTCGGCAGTCTTCCAGCCGGCCTTGTCCAGCAGTTTCCGGATGGCGCCTACGGGTGCCGTGGTAAACCATTCGGGCTCATGGGCGTGCTGGCTGTGGGCCACGATGCGGGCGACGGGCTTGATGCCCATTTTCTGAGCCGTGGATGCCCGCATCAGTACCATTGCTGCCGCGCCATCCGAGATGGATGAGGCGTTGGCAGCCGTGACCGTGCCGTCTTTCTTGAATGCCGGGCGCAGGGAGGGGATCTTGTCGGGCATGGCACGGGTGGGGTTTTCATCCACGTCGACAACGGTGTCGCCCTTGCGTCCCTTGATGGTGACCGGGACGATTTCATTCTTGAACCAGCCTTTTTCCGTGGCCTCGGTGGCGCGCCGGAGCGATTCGAGCGCGAAGGCGTCTTGCTGTTCGCGGGTGAACTGGTATTTGTCCACGCATTGTTCGGCAAACACGCCCATGGCCGTGCCACGCTGATAGGCATCTTCCAGGCCATCCAGTGCCATGTGATCGTAGACGGTGGAATGGCCGTAGCGGTAACCCTGGCGGCCGCGCAACAGCAGGTAGGGAGCATTGCTCATGCTTTCCTGGCCGCCGGCAACAAGGATATTGGCACTGCCGGCCTTGAGCATGTCGTGGCCCATCATGGCGGTCTTCATGCCCGAGCCACAAACCTTGTGAACGGTGGTGGCACCGACGGATTTCGGCAAGCCGGCGCCCAGCGCTGCCTGACGGGCGGGAGCCTGGCCCTGGCCAGCCTGCAGAACGTTGCCCATCAGGACTTCATCGATCTGATCTGCCGGCACGCCGGCACGCTCAAGGGCTGCGGCGATGGTCACGGCGCCCAGTTCGTGCGCGGCCAGGCTGGACAGGCTGCCCGTCATGGCGCCCATGGGCGTGCGGGCGGTCGACACAATAACAACGGGATCGGTCATGATGTTCTCCTGAGATAGAGAGGTCAGGCCCCGGCATGCGCCCGGGCTGAGGGGAGAGAATAAAGCTGTCTGTCAGCAGTATAGGGAAAGATGTCTTCAATGCGGCCCGTGGCGACGCGGTCACGGACGGACTGCCACCAGTCGGCCTCAAGCAGGTCGGCGTGATGACGTAGAAAGGCCTTGCGCACGCGGGGATCACTGAGCAAGAAGAACCGGAACTCTTCGGGAAAGACATCGTTGGGGCCAATGGGATACCAGGGCTCTGCGGCCATCTCGGCTTCTTCATTGGGGGCGGGCGGTATCTTGCGGAAATTCATTTCCGTCATGTTCTGGATTTCGTCGTAGTCGTAGAAGACCACGCGCCCGAGACGCGTGACACCAAAGTTCTTGAACAGCATGTCCCCCGGGAAGATATTGGCTGCCGCCAGATCCCGGATGGCCTGGCCGTATTGTGTCACGATGGCTTCCAGCCGGGCATCGCTGGCGCGGCTGATATACAGGTTGAGCGGCATCATGCGGCGTTCGATGTACACGTGCTGCAAGATGACCGTGTCATCGGTTTCTTCAATCTGGGCAGGCGTCTGGTCGCGCAACTCTGCCAGCAGGGCATCGGAAAACCGGTTGCGGGGCAATGCCACCTGGGAGTATTCCCAAGTGTCGGCCATGCGCCCGACCCGGTCGTGCTTCTTGACCAGCCGGTATTTGTCGCGCACCGTGGCGTTGGACATGTTGTCCTTGTTGATCCGGTCGCGGATCATCTTGAAGACATAGGGGTAGGACGGCAGGGTGAATACCGTCATGACCAGCCCCTTGATGCCGGGGGCCAGATCAAACTTGTCATGCGAATGGGCCAGATGCTGGAGGAAATCCCGATAGAAAAGGGTCTTGCCCTGCTTGTGAAGGCCAATGGCCGTGTAGATCTCGGCCTTGGGCTTGCGCGGAAACAGCGTGCTCAGGAATTGCACATAGGCAGGCGGCGACTCGGCATCGACCAGAAAGTAGGCCCGGGTAAAGCTGAAGAGTGTGCTCAGGTCATCAGGCGTGAACAGCAGGGCGTGGGGGCGTATCTGGCCTGATGGCGTGTGCAGCAGGGCAATGGCAAAGGGATACACTGTGCCATGATTCACCAGCCGGCCGACCACATAGGCGCCCTTGTTGCGAAAAAACAGGGAATTGAGTGTCTGGATCTGGCAGTCGGGCGCCAGCCGCTGATCGGTTTCCTTGGGCAGCAGGGTGCGCAGCTGGTGGACTGCCCGCCGGGCAATGCGCCGCGCGTCGGCGGGCAGGTCGGCAAAGGGCGCTGCCAGGCCGAAGTCGGTCAGCATGGTGCGAATGCACGGCAGCAGACCATCGGTTAGCGGGTAATACACACGGTAGGCGGCCTGCTGGCCCTGCATGTATTCGGTCGCTACCGCCGGACGGACGAACAGGAAGTTGTTGTTGTAATAATTGCGATGCAGAATGCGGGTGGAGACCGAGTTGAAGAATGTCTCGGCGCATTCCGGCTGCAGATGAGTGCCCAGCAGGCTGACGTATTCGGACTTGACCTGCTTCCAGAATGCAAGCTGGTCGGGTGTCAGCTCCATGCCGGCGCCCTGGGATTGGGGCTGGGCGCCGTGGCCTTTCAGGGCATGTCTGAGCGTGGAGCTGCATTCGTTGACGCGGGTATCGTAGTAGGTGATGCGTTCACGCGTGAGTTGCTGGATGCCCAGCCAGTTGCGCGATTCGAACAACGCCTTGGGCCGTTGTCCACTGTAGCGAAACAGGGCGTAGTGGCGATCAAAGCCCTGCAGGATCAGCCCGGCCACGGCCCGCGGACTCAGTCGGGGGCCGGTCACCTGCTCGACATGAAGATGATCACCCGAAAACGCCATGATCAGCGAGTCTGATTGAAGAGTTCGCGCCCAATGAGCATGCGACGGATTTCGCTGGTTCCGGCGCCAATTTCATAAAGCTTGGCATCGCGCCACAGTCGGCCAACCGGAAACTCGTTGATGTAGCCGTTTCCGCCCAGTATCTGTATGGCTTCGCCGGCCATCCAGGTGGCTTTTTCTGCGCAATACAGAATCACGGCGGCGCAGTCCTTGCGGACATCACGGATATGCTGACTGCCAAGGTGATCCAGGTTTTGGCCAACGGTATAGCAGAACGCACGGCTGGCCTGAAGCGTGGTGTAGAGGTCGGCCATCTTGCCCTGGATGAGCTGAAACTCGCCAATGGACTGGCCAAATTGCTTGCGATCGTGAATATAGGGCACGACCACATCCATGACGGCCTGCATGATGCCCAGCGGGCCGCCTGCCAGGACGGCGCGCTCGTAATCCAGCCCGCTCATGAGCACCCGCACCCCGCCATTGACTTCGCCAAGCACGTTTTCGGCCGGTACCTCGCAGTCTTCAAAGACCAGTTCGCCTGTGTGGCTGCCTCGCATTCCGAGTTTGTCGAGCTTCTGGGCAACCGAAAACCCCTTGAAGCCCTTTTCAATGATGAAGGCGGTAATGCCGCGTGATCCGGCGGCGGGATCGGTCTTGCCGTAGACCACCAGCGTGTCCGCATCGGGTCCGTTGGTAATCCACATTTTTGAACCATTGAGCAGGTAGTGGTCGCCCTTGTCTTCGGCGCGCAGCGTCATGCTGACCACGTCGGAGCCTGCGCCGGACTCGCTCATGGCCAGCGCCCCGACCTGGGTGCCCGACACCAGGCCGGGCAGGTATTTCTGTTTCTGGGCTTCGGAACCATTGCGATGAATCTGGTTGACGCAAAGGTTGGAGTGCGCCCCATAGGACAGGCCCACGGAGGCACTGGCCCGGGAAATTTCTTCCATGACGAGCATGTGCGCCAGATACCCCATGTTGGTGCCGCCGTAGGATTCATCGACCGTCATGCCCAGAAGGCCGAGTTCACCGAATTTTTCCCAGAGGTCCATGGGGAATTGGTCGGACTGATCGATTTCTGCTGCCCGGGGTGCGATTTCGGCCTTTGCAAAATTACTGACCGCGTCGCGCAGCATATCGAGATCTTCACCAAGATTGAAGTTGAGGCCGGGGAGGTTCATGTGGAGGCTCCAGGGTATGGGGTTGAAAGGCGCTTCAAGTGACGTTTACGTAAACGTAATATACAGAATTTTCAGGCTGTTGTGGGCGGCTCAGGCCGCATCGGTATCGGGTGGGGCCGGGTGGCTGGCCATGAGTGCCTCGCAACGGGCCTGTTGTTCGTCGATGTCGGCAAGCGTCAGGTCGATGTCGCGGCGCTGTTGCTCAAGCATTTGCCGGTGTTCTTGCAATACGGAAAGATATTGTTGCAGTTGGGCCCGGGTGGTGCCGGGGCCGTCGTACATGTCAATGAGGCTGACAATTTCGGAAAGTTGCAGGCCCAGCCGCTTGCCCCGGAGTGCCAGCCGCAGACGCGCCCGGTCGCGTGCAGCGTATACCCGGTTGCGGCCCTGGCGTCGGGGTGCGAGAATGCCCTGGTCTTCGTAGAAGCGCAGGGTGCGTGGGGTAACGGAGAATTCGCGCGCCAGTTCGGAGATTGTCCAGGTAGGGTGGGTCATGGTGGTAGCCGGAAGAATGCTTTGCAGTTTACGTCAACGTCAATTATCTTGCCACGGATTGATGATTCACGACAACACCCTGTGGGGGAGCCTTTGATGAAACCAGAAGAAGCCCGCCTCGAGTACCCTTTTGGCGATGAACTGCCGCCACCTGGCCAGGCAATGGATGTGGCCAATGACATCTGGTGGATACGCATGCCGCTGCCCTTTGCGCTGGATCACATCAACCTGTGGTGCCTGCGTGATTCCATTGACGGGCAGGAGGGCTGGACACTCATCGATTGCGGGGTGGCCCGTGATGAGGTCAGGCAATCATGGGAGGCCTTGTTCACCAACATGTTGCAGGGCTTGCCGGTGCTGCGCGTCATCGTCACGCACATGCACCCCGACCATGTCGGTCTGGCAGACTGGCTCTGCAAGCGCTGGAATGCACCCCTGTACATGACCATGACGGACTACATGACGGCGCGTCACTGGTCGTCCGTGACAGTCAGCAATGACTACGGCGGTACGGGTGGCAAGGCCACGGCCGATTTCTTTGCCCGGCATGGGCTGCAAGATGCCGATGCGCTCGAACAGATGCGCAATCGTGCCGATTATTATCCGGATCTGGTGCCTTCCGTACCTGCCGAATTCCATCGGCTCATGCATGGCGACGAACTGACCATTGGGGACGCGTCCTGGCGGATCATCGTGGGTTATGGCCATGCGCCCGAGCACGCATCGCTGTATTGCAAGGAAAAAGAAGTGCTGATCTCCGGCGACATGCTGTTGCCCCGCATTTCCACCAATGTCAGCGTGCACAGCTTCGAGCCCATGGGCAACCCGCTGCCGGCTTATCTGGAATCCCTGCATGGCTATGACGACGTGCCCGACCAGGCGCTGGTGCTGCCGTCCCATGGTCGGCCTTTCCGGGGCGCGCAAATCCGCATTGCGCAGCAGCACGCTCACCACGACGAACGTTTTGCCGAGGTCCTGCAGGCGTGTGAGACGCCCAAGACGGCGGCCGAACTGCTGCCCGTGCTGTTCCGCCGCAAGCTGGATACCCACCAATTGAGTTTTGCCATGGGCGAGGCACTGGCCCATCTGCATGCGCTGTACTATCGGGGCGAACTCAAGCGTCAGGTAGACAAGAACGGCGTCATCCGGTTTGTAACGGCATAGTCTGCCATGGCGCGAGGTTGTGTGGGGCTACGGGTTGGCCCAGCCTAGCCTCGCTGACTGAAGGCAAGGCGCAAGGCCAGTCCCACAAACACCACGCCAGCAATGCGATTCAGCATGCCCTCCGTGGCGGGACGGCGACGCAGGTAGCCGCCGATCAGCCCGGCAAACCACGCCAGCCCGCCAAAGACGATCAGAGTGGCCAGCATGAACAGCACGCCAAGCTGAATGCTTTGCCATCCCGGATTCCCTGCTTCGGGACGCGTAAATTGCGGCAGAAAGGCCAGAAAAAACAACGAAACCTTGGGGTTGCTGAGGTTCATGATGATGCCGCGCCGATACAGCACCCGCGCTGAAAGGGGCGCTGCCTGTGCAGGGGCGTGCCGGGAAGCGGGCGGGGCGCGCAATGCCTGAATGCCAAGATAAAACAAATAGCCCGCACCCAGCAGCTTGACGACCATGAATGCTGCGGCAGACGTGGCAAACAAGGCGGCCAGGCCGGCCGTTACCGCCAGGGTGTGGCCGACCAGCCCGGTACACAGGCCCAGGACGACCATGAGGCCGGCGCGTCGGCCCTGTGTGGCGGACAGCGTCAGGACAAAAACATTGTCGGGTCCGGGCGATAGCGCCAGCAGGATGGCAATGCCAAAAAACGATATGGCGGTTTCGGGGCCGATCATGGCGGCAGAAATTCATCATGGTTTAACATGCTGGCATTGTATTGTCTTGCGAACCGGGAATCGATCATGACTGACCAGTCTTCATCCGCACTTGATACGTTTTTGCAACATGTGGCCATGGACGCCTTCGATCCCGATACGGGTTCGGCTGCCGTGCCCTTGCCCAGCGTACGCACCAGTACGGTCAGGTTCCGGTCACTGGAAGATCTTGATGCGGCCCATGAGCGCAAGCGTGCCGGAGAGCGCGTTCAGGTCTATGGCCGGCCCGGTCTGTCTACCCACGCGGCACTGGAATCCATCTTCTGCCGGCTGGAGGGGGCACAGCACACCTGCCTGGCGTCGTCAGGCATGGCAGCCATCAGCCTGGTATTCC
>DATGUI010000020.1:0-11938 GCA_035301405.1 Burkholderiaceae bacterium | reverse complement strand
CACCGAGGTCTTTACCGCCCTGTCACAAGGCGTGGTAGATGGCGTTGAAAACACCCTGGGTCTAATCTACTCGGGCAAATTCTACGAGGCCAGCAAACACATCACGTTTACCGGCCACATCTACGATCCCGAAGTCTATATCGTCAACCAGGCTTTCTTCGAAGGCCTCTCTTCCGAAGACCAGGAAATCATCCAGTCTTCCATCAACGATGCCGTGGTCTACCTGCGTGACCTGAACGAGCAGTACGAAGACGAACTCGTTGAAAAGCTCAAGGAAAAGGGCGCCATCTTCCGCGACCTGAATGAAGACGAGCACAACGCCTGGGTGGAAGCCGCGGCCGACTTCTACAAAAACAACGCCGACAAGGTCGACAAGGAAAAACTCAGGGGCCTGCTCGAAGCCGCTGACAACGACGTCCTTGCCAACGCCATCCCGTAATCCCCGTCCCTGTCCGGATGCGGTTGCTTCGTCACCCGCGGCACCGCATCCGGCACGCCTTGCCAGACAATGGAGACCGCATTGAGGCTATTCAAACACCTGGATGACTACGCTGAAATCTACGTGTCATCAGTCTTGCTGCTGATCTTTTCCATTTTGTGCATTATCCAAGTCGTGATGCGCTATGTGTTCAACAACTCCCTGACCTGGTCAGAAGAGCTGTCTCGCTATGCCTTCGTCTGGTTCGTGTATGCCAGCGCTTCTTATGCCGTCAAGTATCAGCGCCACGTGAAGTTCAATTTTCTGGTCAGCTTCTTCCAGCGCCACTTCAAATCGCCCATCTATGGCGAAATCATCAAGCTCGTCGCCCTTCTGATCTGGATCAGCTTTCTGGTCTTTCTGATCTACTACAGCTTCAGGCTGGTCAACAACCAGTTCCGGTTCGGGCAGGTCTCCCCCGCCAATCACATCCCCATGTTCCTGGTTTACCTGGGGCTGCCCCTGGGTGCCATGCTCATGACCTTCCGCGTCTCGCAGCACATCTATCTGGAAGGCCGTGACATTCTTCACTACCTTCAGGGAAAAAGATAAAAACAAATGGCTACTCTGGTTTTGTTTGGCAGCTTTGTCGTGCTGATGATTCTGAGCGTCCCCATTGCCTTTGCCCTGGGGATTTCATCGGTACTGACCCTGCTGGTCACCAAGAAGATACCGCTCAACTACTTTGCGCAGGGCATGTTCACCACGGTGGACTCCTACGCACTCATGGCCATTCCGCTGTTCGTCTTTGCCGGCCTCATCATGGAATACGGCGGCCTGTCAAAACGGCTGATCAACTTCGCCAAAACGCTGGTCGGGCACCAGACGGGCGGCCTGGCGGGCGTTTCCATTCTTGCCTGCACCATCTTCGCTGCACTCAGCGGCTCAGGGCCGGCAACAGTGGCAGCCATTGGCGGCATCATGATCCCGGCCATGGTCAAAGAACGCTACGACCTTGGCTTCAGCTCGGGCGTGGTGGCCTCGGCCGGCACGCTGGGCATCATCATCCCCCCCAGCATCCCGCTCATCATCTACGGCATTGTCACCAACAACTCCATTGGTGACCTCTTCATCGCCGGCATCGTCCCCGGCCTGCTGATTGCTGCCCTGCTCTGGGCACTCAGCTATGTCATCTCGAAGAAAAGGGGGTTCACCGGTTCCGAAGCCAAGGCCAGCCGCCAGGAGCGCATGGCCGCCTTCAAGGAGGCGCGCTGGGCCCTGCTGATGCCCGTCGTGGTGCTGGGCGGCATCTACGGCGGCATCTTTACCCCCACCGAGGCCGCCGGAGTGGCCGTGGCCTACAGTGCTGTCATGGGCATTCTGATCTACCGTGAAATCAAGCTGCCCGACATGATCGAGCTGTTCAAGCGCACCACCCTCATCTCCGGCATCATCCTCATTATCATTGCCACCGCATCCACCTACGGCCGCATTCTTACCATTGAACGCATACCCGTCATCATTGCCGATTTTCTCGTCTCGCTGCCCGTACCGGGCTGGGTCATCCTGTGCCTGATCCTGGTGCTGCTCATCTTCATCGGCATGTTCATGGAAACCATTGCCGGCATCATTCTTCTGGCACCCGTCCTGCTACCGGTGGTCACCCAGCTGGGCGTGCACCCCATCCACTTCGGCATCATCATGATTCTTGCCGCTGAAATCGGCTTTCTGACCCCGCCCGTGGGTGACAACCTCAACGTCGCCAGTGCCATCAGCGGGCTCACGCTGGATCAAGTCGCCAAGGCCACCCTGCCTTTTGCGCTTTCCCTGATCACACTGCTGTTTGTGTTTACCTTTGCCGAGCCACTGATCATGTTCCTGCCCAACCTGATTGGCGGGACGGGGTGATGGACGACACTCCTTACCAGCAGGCGCAGGAACTGCTCCCTCCGGACATAGACAAGCCGTCTGCGCCCATTCAGAAAGCCATGGAAACCCATTGAGGGTGCAGGCCAGACAGCGCCTTGCTGCCTTGGGTGGTCGTTCGCCAAATATGCGAGATATCCCTCGTCGATCCGGGCCAGTTATGGACAGCGGACGAGCATCTGGCTGCTGCAGCCGAGCGCTTTGACGTGGCTTTTCTGTCCTGACATCAGTAAACCAGGCCGGGAAGCCACAGCGTTGCGGCAGGAATGTAGGTCACAATGGCGAGCGCAACCAGCATCAGCCCCAGAAATGGCGCCACCGCCAGGATGGCCTCCTTGTAGCTCAGCTTGAAGGTAGCCATGCCAACGAAAAGGTTCATGCCAAACGGCGGGCTGATCATGCCAATGGCAAGGTTCATGGAAATGATGGCGCCAAGTTGTATGGGATCGACCCCCACGTTGAGCGCAGCGGGCAAAACCAGCGGAGTCAGAATGATGATTGCCGAGTTCACGTCAACCAGCATGCCTGCAATCAGGAAAATGATGTTGATGGAAAGCAGCACCTTCAGCATGGTGCCAAAGACATCAAGATTGGCCACCAGTTGAGGCACCTGCTCCAGCGTCAGATACCAGGTCAGTAGTGATCCGCCGACGATCAGTATCATGACCATGGCAATCACCCTGACCGATGAACGAGCAATCTGAACCAGTCGGGTCCAGGTAAGCCGCTTGTACACATATATCTCGACCAGCGCGGCATAGCCGACGGAAACTGCGGCCGCCTCGGTGACGGTCGTAATCCCGCCGTATATACCGCCCAGAATGATCAGGGGAAACAGCAAGGCCAGCGATGCTTTTCTGAGTGCCTCCCAGAAACGCTCCAGACTGAAGGCCTGGGAATCTGCCAAGCCCCGGACCTTGGCATAGACAAGGGTGTACGCAATGAGCAGGGCCGCAAAAATGAGCCCGGCAGCCAGCCCGGACAGAAAAGTCCTGGAAATGGACTGGTTGGCCTGCAGCCCATACAGGATAATGGCAACACTTGGCGGAATCAGCATTGACAGGGTTGCCCCGGACAGGATCAGGCCAAGCGCAAAACCGCGGCTATAGCCACGCCGCAGCAGTACCGGGTAAGCAATGGGTCCGATACTCACAATGGCAGCAACACCCACGCCCGATATGGCGCCAAACATCATCATCGTGATGATGGTGGCAATGGCCATCCCCCCGGGTATGTGACCCACGGCGGCTTCCGTCAGACCCACGAGACGGTCGGCAATCTCCCCGCCGGCAATGATGTCTGCTGCAAACATGAACAAGGGCACGGCCAGCAGGGCTGGCATGGAGATGCCGTTGACGGCATGCTGCACGACAGAAATAGCAGGAATATTCAGATCCAGCCATGTCAGCCCCGCTATCGAGGGCAACAGCAACGATATGAATATCGGCATGGAAACCAGCAGCAGCACGACCACTGCAGCGATGATACCTAGCAGACCCATGTCAAGATACCTCCGCGTCTTGCAGAGCCATATCGGGATAGCTTTCCCGTCGGCCTCTCAGCACGTTCCAGCCCAGGACAACCGCGTTGAGCAACATCAGGACCATGGCTGCAGTGATGAAGGCATAGATATAACCCTGCGAGATTCCCAACGTAGCGACCTTGCCACCTCTGGTGAACAACTGATAGGCAAGTTGCGCCCCATACCAAACGAAGAAAGTACTGACCAGACTGGCGGTAATGGCTGTCAGCAAGCCAATGATGCGCAGCAAAATGCTGCTGTTTTGCGACATGCGCAAGAAAAAGTCCACGCTGACATGACCGTAACGCGTAATGATTACGGCTGATCCGACAAACGTGATCCAGATCATGAAGTAAATCGCCAGAACTTCCGTGCCGATGAAAGACTGGCGAATGATATTTCTGGCAAAGACATTAATCAGCATCAAGACACTTAATGCAATCAATGCGAGAGCCGCCGTCAGCTCCGCAAAGTGATTCAGCTTTTTCATGACTGCGGCTCCCTTGCAAAATTACTCGACGTCCAGACTATCGAAGACACTCTCGAACTCGTCGACCAGCTCGGCACCCTTCTGCCCCACCAGCTCGACGTAGTAGTCTTTCACGGCGGGCTCGAGCACATCCTTGATTGCAGATATTTCTTCGTCGGTCAGATCGACAACGGTTGTCCCGCTATCCTTGATCTTTTCAAGATCTTCTGCAATCAGCTCTTCGTTGGCCGCATAGGTGATCTTGCTGCCTTCGTGGACGGCGTCCCGAATTTCAGCATGACAGTTCTCAGGCAGACGATCCCAGAATATTTTTGATATGGCAAAAACCTGGTCCAGTATGCCGTGATTGGTCATGGTCACGTACTTCTGCACTTCGTGGAACTTCATGTTGTAGATCAGGGGGATGGGATTGTCCTGTCCACCGATCGTTCCACTTTGCAATGAAGAATAGGTGTCACCAAAGTTCATGGATACGTTCTGCATGCCCAGCATCTCGTTTTGCTTGTGCAGAATCTTTGAAGGCATGACGCGCACAATCAGCCCCTTGAAGTCTTCCGGTGTGCGCAAAGCCTTGTTTGCCGTCCAGTTCTTGTAACCCGTATGCCAGACACCCGGGACGACAAAGCCATGCTCCTCGGGCAGCTTCAACAGATTGTCCATGGCATCACTCTGATAGACCTCCAGGAGCTTTTCAGGATCCGAGGGCCAGAAATAAGGCAGATCCAGTATCCCCATCAGAGGCTCGTACGGGACCAGGTTGGCGGCTGGCGCCAGCATGACCTCGATTCCACCAATCTGGACCTGCTCCCAGATGGTCTCGCTTCCCCCCAGCTGGTCAGAAGGATAAACCTGCACCTTGATGTCACAGGTCTTGCTGTCGTTCAATATTTCAGCAACCTTTTGGGCACCCTGATCTCGCGGGTCTCCGGGGGCGGCAGAATGCGAGATCTTCATGGTGAATTCTGCTGAATGGGCGAGCGGGGCAACCGCAAATGCACCGGTAAGGGCCGTGGCGATTCCCGCCTTGAGTAATGTTTTCATTGGTTCCTCCAATCTGTCTGTCTTGCTGATAGGCTGCGTGTATGAGATCTTTCCATTCATTCCTCCTGTTCAACCCTCAACGTGTCATTTACAACGTGCCTCTATTCACATGAGGGACGGTCCACTCGGTGACTTTTCTGGGCTCCAGAACCGGTTCGCCAAGAAACGGCGTCGAAAGGCAATACAGCCCCGCATGGGTGGCCAACCAGATCAGGTTTCTGTCCCATTCAATGAACACTGCTTCGGTCGTACCCCGGCGCCAGCTCATGTAGTCATTGATGTCCCCATCACGCGGCGGTACAAAATAGGCGACCTCTTTGGGATCGGTGGGATCCGCAATGTCATAGAGGCGAATACCGGCATTCAGGTAGGACATGGCCACCAGGTTGGGCTGCGCCTTGCCCGGAGCAATCCAGTGCTGCATGACCCGTGAACTGAATCGTCCGCGTGCCATGGCAAAGTCCTTGTAGGGCGCGTCGGGATGCGGCATCGGCCTGGGAAACAGCGACACGATGCGGGGGTTTCTGGGGTCTTTCACGTCAATGACATAAGACGTGTGGAAAGGTTCACGGCAATCTGCTTCCAGCGCCTCCGGAATGGCGATGACCAGATCCTTCAATTGGGGATACTTGTCCGTCGATGAGGTGTTCACCGGCACCACATGATGATAGGGAATGCCCCCGATCGCCTCCAGCGGGTGCGAAACCTTGCCATAGACCTTGGGATTCTTGATGTCTGACAGATCGTGCACATAGAAACCAAAATGGCCCCAACCGCCGTAGCCGACGGTGCCGCCGTCTTCCACACGAACCGGCACAATGCACGGTGTTCGGTTGCAGGTCCAGGAGCACTGGTCACCGGCAAACGGATAGGTCGTCCGATAATATTCCTCTTCATCAAGACGCTGACCGGGCACCCACCACCGTGATACCTCCTGGACGGCGGATGGATCGGACATATCGACGATCATCAGCGCATTGCTGTAGACGCGTTCAGAGCTTTCCATGCGCAACTGATCGTCCCAGCCACAGGCGAGGTAGGCATACTTGCCCCCATCATAAAATGGCAGATGGACCCCATTGCCCGTGCTGCCCGTCTCAAATTCATTGAGCAGGACGGGACTTTCAGGATTGGTGACATCATATGTCTTGATGCCTCGAAAACCTGAATACGTCCTGGCCTCATGCGCATATTCGGGATGATATTTTCCGCGGGGATACTCCTGGGTACCCGGGGTCAGCGGAATTTGGTGGGCCACCACGCGTATCCATTTGCCCAGGCTATCGTTATATACACAACTCTGAAACGGTGACAGACCGTCTTCTTCGATAACGGTTGCGGCCCGCGGCTCGGTAATGTCTATCCAGCCGCCCTGAAAGGCAAGCATCCTGCGCTGGTCTTTTGTCCACATGCAGGAATGCTCGTCACCAAAAAAATCCACCTTGATGGACGGATAGAATTCAACGATCTCCATCGAGGAAGTGTATTGGTTCCGATCCAGGTAGTTCAGGGCGCCCGCCGGCAAGCGAAGGGGGACTGTTCCTCCACCAGGCATTACCCCGTGAACCCTGTCTTGTGAATCGGCTGAAACATCGCGCTTGTCGTCGGCAGTCATGGTCATGCTCCTGATCGTTGGTATGCGTTAGTCTTGTGTCCGGTACCAGTCAAGGATGTCGGCACCCGTCATGGAAACCACTCCATCGTGGCCAAGAATGTAATCAAGCAATTTTTCGAGATACTTGATTCGGTGTGGGACACCGGTCAGGAATGGATGGATGGAAATGGACATCACACGAGTGGATTCTGCACTCTCCTGGTAGAGGCGATCAAACTGATCCCGGCCACGCCGCCATATTTCGTCGGATGGCTGCAGTTGCACGGCGCTCATGACGACATCATTGATCTCCACCGGATAAGGCAAGGCCGTCATGTCTCCAGACCGGGTATTGACGTGAACCGGCTGGTCATCAAGCACCCAGTTTGCGACATACTCGATACCTGCCTCGGCCAGCAAATCGACCGTTTTGTCTGTTTCGGTCAACCCCGGGCTTTCCCAGCCACGGGGCCGGATGCCTGTAAATTCTTGTATGGCATCAATGGTCTTGACAATGTCGCCCTGCTCGTCAGCCACCGTATGCATGGGCGCCTGGACATAGCCGTGGCCAATGAATTCCCATCCCGCATCGTGTGCAGCCTTGCAGGCTTCGGGATAGACGTTGAATGCACTGCCGTTTACCGCAACGGTTGCCTGCAAATTGCGGGAGCGTATGGCTTCAAGAAAACGCCAATAGCCGACTCGCATGCCGTATTCATGCCAGGCCCAGTTAGGGACATCGGGGAGCATGGGTTGACCCATGGGCGGTGGCAACACCGTACGCGGCATGGGCTTTTCGGGACTCCAGCTCTCGATATTGACGATAAGCCAGAGAATGATCCTGCCACCGCCAGGAAGGCGCAACGCCTTTCTCTCGTGGATAGGGACAAAAGGGACTCGTGCACGTACGCTGCTCCCTGTATTTGACATTCTGTTTCTCCATCTCAGATGCACTGATCAGTTTCATGCTAGGGCTGCTGAAAACATGTGTCAACAAAAATTCCCTGCAATTCTCATTAAATGATATTTATTAGCGCAAACCCCTAGAAATGAAAAACTGATAACAATCACGGTGAACAACGCCCTAGTGCATCATGAGTGCCGTCTGAAAGGGACGACTCAGCGTACACCAACCTTCTTTGATGCAAATGTATCTTGCTGTTTTTATTACATAAATATAAATAGAGCCATAATTTCAAGAAAAGAGTGGTGACATCGACTGGGGTGTCTCCGAGATAACTCATTGATGCTCTGAAACAAGAAGGGAAGAAATAATCACTGAACCGTGGAGAATTATTCTCATATAATGATACTTACTTCGACACAACAACAAGGAAGCTGACCCTCATGACGGATCGCACTCCTTCACCCTGGCTAGCGGCCGGCGCCTTGATACTGCTGGCATTCAACCTGCGGTTGATTTTCCCCAGCTTGTCCGTCGTGCTCCCGGAGATCGTGCAGTCCACCGGCATCTCCATCTCTACAGCCGGATATCTGACCACCCTGCCCATGCTCTGCCTGGGATTGTTTGCTCCCATGGCACCGTTGTGTGTGCGCCATTTCGGAATAGAAAGGACACTGGTGGCAGCCTTGGTATTACTGACGGTGGGTACGGGGATACGAGGCATTCATGGACTGACCGGCCTGTTTGTCGGTTCGATTCTTTCAGGAGCGTGCATCGCCATCAGCAACGTACTGCTGCCCATACTGGTCAAACGCGATTTCTCATCCAGCATGGCCCTGGTGACGGGCCTGTATGTGACGTCCATGAACCTTGGCTCTGCTGCGGCAGCAGCCTTCACCGTCCCGGTCATGACATTCTGGAATACCGGCTGGCAGACTGGATTGGCCCTGTGGTCGTTGCCCACGGCCATCATCGCCCTTGTCTGGTTGCCACGACTCAGAATCCGGTCTTCTGCAAGCGTCATCCCGCACACGCCGGCAACTATCTGGAAAGACCCGTTAGCCTGGCAAATCACAGTCTATATGGGGCTGCAATCTTCCATGGCATACACCGTGCTGGGCTGGATGGCACCCATCCTGCAAAGCCGCGGGCTGGATGCCACCGCGGCAGGCATCATCACATCTGCCTGCATTGTGGCCAACCTGGTCGGCAATCTCGTCGCACCGGCACTAATCAAACGTGCCGCAGACCAGCGCCTGTTGACTGCCCTGCTGGCCCTGGGTTGCGGTACGGCCCTGATCGGGCTACTGTTTGCACCGCCAATGTGGTTGTGGCCGCTGTCCCTCGTGCTCGGGTTTGCCCAGGGTGCCACTTTTGCCACCGCGTTGACTATTATCGTGCTGCGCTCGCGCACTACAGCGGCCGCCACCTCATTATCCGGCATGGCCCAAAGCGTGGGTTATACGATTGGTGCCTTTGCGCCGCTGGCAATTGGCCTGATTCACCACTGGACGGGAAGTTATACCCCTATCGCGTGGCTGCTGAGCATCATCACGCTGGGCGCGAGCCTGAGCGGATGGATGGCGGGTCGCAACCGATACGTCCTGGATTAACGTTTATTCTCATGACCTCTACCCTCAAGCCTCGGAAAAATCTCCCTGCACAAACGGTTGGGCGTGCGGCCTTGCTCCTCCAGATCATTGCGTCCAGCCACAATCAGAACCTCCGCCTGATCGACATTGCTGACATGGCCTCTCTCGACAAGTCCACCGCCCAGCGACTGTTGAAACGGCTGGAAATCGAACGCATGCTGGTACGCGACCCTTATCGGGGCTATCGGCTTGGCCCCCTCATCTACGAACTGGGTCTGGCTGCCTTTCCGGAAAACAACCTGCGAGATATTGCCGATCAGGAGCTGCGAAAACTCGCCCAATCCACCGGGGACATGGTGTTTCTGGTAGGCCGCAGCGGCTATGAGTCTGTTTGCCTCAATCGCATAGCCGGCAACTATCCCATACAAACCATGACTCGAACTGAAGGAGACCGGCACCCATTGGGCATCGGTGCCGGGGGACTGGCAATACTTGCGTCCATGCACGACCAGGACATACAGGTCGTGCTGGAGGCCATCGCTCCACGCTTGCCTACCTATCAGTTGACCACGGAAAAAATTCTTGCTGCCATCAAAGAGACTCGTGCACGCGACGGCATCGCCATTGATGCCGGCAGTGCTGCACTCGATGTGACCGCCATCGGGCGTACCATCTACGATAGAAACCGAGCACCAGTGGCATCCGTATTTGTCGCCTCCATCGGCCATCGGATGATGGATGCCCGGCAAGTGGACGTGACCCAGCAGCTGATTCAATGTGTCGATGCCATTGAGATTTTATTGAAAGGCTAGCCGTGGCCAGACTTTGCGTGATTAATGCCAAAACAACACTTGGGCATGAATACATCCGCCCACAACGCCCCGCCTTGTGCTCCCAACCAGTATGCTAGGCTTGGTCTTTCCAAAGGAGACAACATGACAAGAAATACGGCCAGCCTCCCTTTCAATTCCAATATTCGTGGTCTGGTCCTTGCACTGGGGCTTGTGTTTACCATCAGCGCCTGTGGCGATGGCGGTGGCGACAGTCAGGCCAAAGGCGAGACCAAGGGTGAATCGTCCAGCGCCACAGCCAGCAAGAACATCAAGGGCAGCAGCGCCAAGGCCAAGTCTGCACTCAAAGACGTTGACGATGAGCACGCCCTGCTGGTGTTGTCGGGTGCCATTGACAATGCGGGATCTCCGACCGCGCAAGCGCCCGGTCAGGCGCTGTCCGAAGGGGATCACGTCTACCGGCCCGCCACCGCTACCGGCAAGGGGGAATATCTGCGCAGGGGATCGAATGCAGAAGGGCCCTATTCCTTTGTCATCTATACCCAGACCAGTCACCCTACCCACCCTGACGAAGAGGTGCGGACCTTTGTCACCGTCAACCTCCCTGAAAACGCGCAGCCCGGCAGCTATCAGCTTGCTGCATACAAGGAAGCTGCCGACGATGAAGCCCAGGCACGCATTACGGGCAGCGGCTATGGATGGACGTTTGGCAATGAAGTTGACGGAACGGTTGACATTGTCGAGCTAGGTGATGAACTGACCGCCGCATGGGACTTCACGGTACAAGACCGCCGCCAACGGGAGGTCGAGGTCAGCGGGGCTGTCAAGAATCTGGCGTTCAGCCCGCAGGTGGAATTTTCCTACGCCCTTGACGTGAATGGCGAGAAAACTGAAAACCGCATTCGCTCAGGCTATGGCAAAAGGGATGATTTCCTGACGCTGTTTGGCGGACAGCCACCCATTTACCTTGAAGTCTTGCTGGATGCCGAGCCGGGCACCTACCAGATTGGCAGACGCAAGGATGGCGATGTCTCCGTCAGGATCCCCAAGCTTTCATACGATGACTTGTCTGGCGAGGTCACCATCACGGAAAACGGCAGCGATTACCGCGATTTCAATTTTGAATTCACCACAACCGGTGAAAATACCATCGAGGGTAGCGGAGATTTCCGCTATGTACCGGCTGAGTTGCTCCAATCAGAGTAGGCAAGCGTGGCCAGCATGACGAATCACTCACCCTTTAAAGATGCCGCTGCCTACACGGCGGGCAAGTATGTTCCCATGAGCGAGGCCAGGATCTCGGTTCTCGACTGGGGTTTTACCCGCTCCGATGCCGTGTACGACGTGGTGCAGCGCGCCCATCAGAGCGGTCGCCATGTCACGCCGGTCCGTCCGCGTGGTATTGAAACCCTCCTCCCTGCACAACCAGCCTGATGTCCGATCATCCCTCTGCAAAAAGAACGACCGCCCGAGGCACGCGCCCCGGCGGCCAGGACGGTGAACCTTCCGGCACCGAAACTCTTGCCATGGGATGGGCCACCGTGGCAGAGCAGGGCCTGCCGCAACATGAAGACTCTCTGATGCTTGGCGATGGCGATGCGCATTTTCTTGCAAGCCTGCGGGGCGACACCTCCCCGGAAGGCATAGAACGAAACAGCCG
>DATGUI010000019.1:0-9705 GCA_035301405.1 Burkholderiaceae bacterium | reverse complement strand
CGGGCTTCCAGCACGCAGGGCACTTCGCCAAGTTGCTGCCACGCTTGCAACAAGGCATCGGGCGAGGCAACGGGTACCTGTCCCTTGCCGTCGTAGCCAAACCGCGCTGCCTTGAGAATGCCCGGGAACAGGGCATCGGCCGCGTGATCAAGGTCGGCACGGTGCGTGATGACATGGCAGGGGGCGACGGGCACCCCTGCCTCAGAGAAAAAAGCCTTTTCCCGGCGACGGTCCTGCACGGTATGAACCGCCGATGCCGCCGGACGGACGGGAACATCCTGTGCCAGCACGTCCAGGCTTTCGGCCGGGATGTTTTCAAACTCGGTACTGATGGCCTGACATTTTACAGCCAGCGCTGCGAGCGCTTCAGCATCGTCGTACGCAGCGGACAGATGCCAATCGGCAACAGCGCCAGCCGGGCTGGCCGGGTCCGGATCCAGTACCGCCACGTGATAGCCCATTTGCTGCGCAGCATGGCAGAACATGCGTCCCAGTTGCCCGCCACCCAGCATGCCCAGCCACTGTCCGGGCGCAATGACGGAACCCTGTCTGCGCGGTGTGGTCATGGGCCGTCCACCTGCACGTCCGTGGCAGGAGGCAGCGTCATGTCGCGCGCGGCTTGGGTCTGTTCTGCCCGGTATTCGGCCAGTCGCTGCTGCAGCGCTGGCTGAAAGGCAGCCAGACAGGCCACCACGTGCAGGGCGGCATTGACGGCACCCGCTTCGCCAATGGCAAAGGTGGCCACAGGTACCCCTTTGGGCATTTGAATGATGGACAGCAGGGAATCCTGACCCTGGAGATGGCGAGTCGGAATCGGGACCCCAAACACCGGCAACGGCGTCAATGCAGCGACCATGCCGGGAAGGTGGGCTGCCCCCCCGGCCCCGGCAATGACGGCGCGCAGACCGCGTTCGGCTGCCTTGCCGGCATAATCAACCATGTCGAGCGGCATCCGGTGGGCCGACACAACACGGGTTTCATGGGCAATATCAAAGTGCTGCAGAATCTGGGCCGCGTACTTCATGATGGGCCAGTCGGTGGATGAACCCATGATGATGCCCACTTCCGGCTTGGCGGTCAGCGTGCTGGCTGTTGTGTCAGACATGACGGTCTCCGGTCAGACGCTTCAGTGCTTCGATGTATTTCTCGGAGGTATGGCGAATCACGTCGGCGGGCAGGCGCGGCCCGGGCGCGGTCTTGTCCCAGTCCTGGGTCAGCAGCCAATCGCGCAGATACTGCTTGTCGAAGGACGGCGGCTGCCCGCCGGGAGCATAAGCATCGGCTGGCCAGAAACGTGATGAATCAGGTGTCAGGACCTCGTCCATCAAGTGGAGCATGCCCGCTTCGTCAAGACCGAATTCGAACTTGGTGTCGGCGATGATGATGCCACGCTCGCCGGCATATTCGTTCGCGTGCATATAGAGCTCCAGCGTGGTGTCGCGGATGTTTTCCGCCAGCTCGGAACCAATGCGCTCGGCCATGTCTTCGAAGGTGATGTTTTCATCGTGTTCACCGGCGTCTGCCTTGGCCGCCGGAGTAAAGACAGGGGTGTCCAGTCTGCCGGATTGCTGCAGACCGGCAGGCAGGGCAATGCCGCAAACACGCCCATTTTCCTGATATTCCTGCCAGCCGGAGCCACTGAGGTAACCGCGAGCAACGGCTTCTATCATGATCGGCCGCAGGCGCTTGACCACCATTGCCCGTCCATCGACCTGCTCCCGTTCATCAGCGGCCACGACATCAAAGGGATGCACGGTGGTGGCGTGGTTGGGAAGGATGCCGGCAAAGCGCTGCAGCCAGAACAGGGTCAGTTGGGTCAGCACGCGACCCTTGCCCGGAATCGGATCGGGCAGCACCACATCAAAAGCGGACAGCCGGTCCGTTGCAATGATGAGCAGCTTGTCGTCGTCGACGGCGTAGATATCGCGGACTTTGCCCCGTGCCAGCAACGGCAGTGAGGAAAGCGAGGTTTCATAAAGCGCGGGAGTCACGGAGCTTCCTTGGCGAAAAACAGCGGCAGACCGGAATCTACTGGATGACTTGAGCAAGCTCGCCCGAGGCATAGCGCTGAGCCATGTCGGACAGGGCAACAGGCTTGATGCGGCTGGCATTGCCCGCAGTACCAAACTGCTCGTAGCGCTGGACACAGATCTCCATGGCTGCCTCGCGCGCCGGCTTGAGGTATTCACGCGGATCGAATTTCTCGGGGTTTTCGTGCATGAAGCGCCTGATGGCAGCGGTCATGGCCAGACGGATATCGGTATCGATATTGACCTTGCGCACGCCATGCTTGATGGCTTCCTGGATTTCTTCCACGGGTACGCCGTAGGTCTCCTTGAACGAGCCGCCATACTGACGGATCTCGTCCAGGAGCTCTTGCGGGACGCTGGAACTGCCATGCATGACCAGATGAGTGCTGGGCAGATGCTGGTGGATTTCCTTGACCCGTTCGATGGAAAGGATGTCACCGGTGGGCTTGCGGGTGAACTTGTACGCACCATGGCTGGTACCAATGGCAATGGCCAGGGCATCAAGCTGGGTACGACGGACGAAGTCAACCGCCTGCTCGGGATCGGTCAGCAATTGTTCGCGCGTCATGGTGCCTTCCGCACCGTGGCCGTCTTCCTTGTCGCCCATCATGGTTTCAAGGGATCCCAGACAACCCAGTTCGCCTTCAACGGTAACGCCAACCTTGTGTGCCATTTCAACGACCTGGCGGGTCACGTCCACGTTGTACTCGTACTCGGCAATGGTCTTGCCATCGGCTTCCAGTGAGCCGTCCATCATGACACTGGTAAAGCCAAGATCGATGGCGGTGCGGCAGACATCAGGGGACTGACCGTGATCCTGATGCATGACAACCGGTATGTGAGGATAGGATTCAACCGCCGCCTGGATCAGCTGTTTGAGAAAAGTTTCACCAGCATAGCGCCGGGCACCCGCAGACGCCTGCATGATGACAGGGCTGTCTGTCTGGTCGGCGGCCTGCATGATGGCCTGGACCTGCTCCAGGTTGTTGACGTTGAACGCAGGAATGCCATAGCCATGCTCTGCAGCATGGTCCAGCAATTGACGCATGGAAACGAGGGCCATGAGAGACCTCCTGGTTGATGTTTGGTGGATGGATTGATTAGTGGTGCATAAGCAAAAAGGGACGCAATGATCAGGAAGACGAGCGCTCGCGCCTGGCCGACCTGGGCCGGAATGCCTTGATGATGTCGTCCCGGGTGTCAATGTAGGGCCCCCCGATCAGATCGATGCAATAGGGCACGGCTGCAAAGATGCCGGGCACCATGACCTTGCCGTTGTCATCCTTGAGACCTTCAAGCGTTTCACGGATGGCCTTGGGTTGTCCGGGCAGGTTGATGACAAGTGCAGCGTGGTCGGTCGTTTCGCGGATGACACCGACCTGACGCGACAAGATGGCGGTGGGAACGAACTGAAGGCTGATCTGGCGCATTTGCTCGCCAAAGCCAGGCATATCGCGAGTAGCCACGGCCAGCGTGGCTTCAGGCGTGACATCACGGCGTGCCGGACCGGTACCCCCGGTAGTCAGGACGAGGTCACAACCCAGGGTATCAACCAGTTCGATCAGGGTGTTGGAGATGATCGTGGCGTCATCGGGCACCAGCCGGGAAACCGTCTGAACCGGCCCGGTTACCGCAGTGGCCAGCCAGTTTTTGAGCTCGGGTATGCCCTCATCCTGATAGCCTCCGCTGCTGGCGCGGTCAGAAACAGAAACCAGCCCGGCAATGAGCTCATCGGGATGGCTGCGAACCAGACGGTCTTGACTCATATCAGAAAATTCCTGTAAAGATCATTCATGTGCCCGCCGCTGCAGGACATCCACCGCAGGCAGAACCTTGCCCTCAAGGAACTCGAGAAAGGCCCCGCCTCCGGTGGAAATGTAGTTGACTCTGTCGATGATACCCAATTGCACGATTGCCGCAACGGTATCGCCACCGCCCGCCAGTGAAAAGCCAGATGATTCGGCCACGGCCTGCGCCACCTTGCGGGTGCCGTGCGAAAAGGGCTCGTACTCGAATACACCGATAGGACCATTCCAGACAATGGTGCCTGCCTGGGCCAGGATGCGGGACAGGTTTTCGGCAGATTGCGGGCCGATATCGAGAATCATGTCGTCGTCTTCGACTTCTGTCGCCAGCTTGGTCGTGGCGGGTGCGTCGGGCCCCACATGGGGCGCACACACGACATCCACCGGTATGGGAATGGCAGCGCCGCGTCGACGCATGATGTCCATGACCTCACGAGCCTGATCAAGCTGCCCGGGTTCGGCCAATGAACGGCCAATGGGCAAGCCGGCTGCCAGCATGAATGTATTGGCAATGCCACCGCCGACGATCAGCTGATCGACCTGCCGCGCCAGCGCCTTGAGCACCGAGAGCTTGGTCGAGACCTTGGCGCCGCCCACAATGGCCACCATGGGCCGACGGGGCTGCTCGCACCAGCCAGCCAGGGTCTGAAGCTCTGACTGCAGCAACGGCCCAGCGCAGGCAATGGGTGCATAACGCGCAATGCCATGCGTGCTGGCCTGAGTCCGATGCGCCGTTCCAAAGGCATCATTGACGTAGACATCACACAGCCTGGCCATCTTTTGCGCCAGGACCGGATCGTTGGCCTTTTCACCTTTGTTGAACCGACAGTTCTCCAGCAGAACCAGCTGGCCGGGACTGGCCTCCACCCCATCTACCCAATCGCGAATCAGCTCGACGGGGCGGCCCAGCAACTCGGCCAGACGTTCGGCCACTGGCGCCAGGCTGTCAGCTTCCGAGAACGTGCCTTCTGTCGGCCGGCCCAGATGCGATGTCACCATGACAGCTGCCCCGCCATCCAGTGCCATGTGGATGGCCGGCAGCGAGGACCGGATACGGGTGTCATCGGTGATGACGCCGTCTTCGAGGGGCACGTTGAGGTCCGAACGAATGAATACACGCTTGCCCTCAAGCAGATTGGCCGTCGCCAGGGATGCGAGTGTCTTGACTGAAATCATGAACCGGTCACACGTGTCAGGATGCATTCATGAGGGCCAGTGCCGCATCCAGCATGCGATGCGAGAACCCCCACTCGTTGTCGTACCAGGCAGACACCTTGACCAGCGAGCCCGAGACCCGCGTCAGACTGGCATCCACAATGCTGGACTCGGCAGTATGATTGAAGTCGATGGAGACCAGGGGCTCGTCGTTGTAGCCGAGTATGCCCTTGAGTGGACCGGTTTCAGACGCCTGCCTGAGAATGTCGTTGACCTCTTCGACAGTGGTATCGCGCTGCGGCACAAACGACAGATCAACCAGCGAGACGTTGATAGTCGGTACCCGGATGGCGTAGCCATCCAGCTTACCGTTGAGCTCGGGCAAGACCAGCCCCACCGCAGATGCCGCACCCGTCTTGGTGGGAATCATGCTCTGGGTGGCAGACCGGGCACGGCGCAGGTCTTTATGGTGGACATCAGTCAGCACCTGGTCGTTTGTGTAGGCGTGAATGGTTGTCATGAGACCGTTGACCAGGCCAATGCGATCGTGCAGGGGCTTGACCAGGGGCGCCAGGCAGTTGGTGGTACAGGACGCATTGGAGACGACGGTATCGGACGCCTTGAGAATATCGTGGTTGACGCCGTACACGATGGTCGCATCCACATCCTTGCCACCGGGAGCCGAAACAAGCACTTTTTTGGCGCCACTTTGCAAGTGCACGCCCGCACGCTCCTTGGTGGTGAAGGCACCCGTGCACTCAAGAACGACATCGACACCGAGATCAGCCCAGGGCAGCTCGGAGGGATCGCGGGTAGAGAACATGGGGATGCGATCACCATTGACGACCAGATGCGTACCATCAAGTTCAGCCGTGCCGGGAAACCGGCCATGAACCGTATCGTAACGGGTGAGATGGGCATTGGTTTCCAGCGCACCCGTCGCATTGATGGCAACGATTTCAAGATCGTGCCTTTTACCCAATTCGTAGTGCGCGCGCAAGATATTGCGGCCAATGCGCCCGTAGCCATTAATGGCAACACGCGTCGTCATGTCATTCTCCTAGTAATTCCCTGACAGCCGCCTCGACATGAGGGGCTGTCAGTCCAAAATGTTCAAACAACTGGCCTGCCGGAGCGGATTCCCCGTAAGTATCCAGCCCAACGACCCGGCCGCTGATACCGGTGTACCGGTACCAGCCGTGGGTGGAGCCAGCCTCGACGGCAATACGCGGCAGGTCGGCTGGCAGCACGGATTCTTTCCAGGACGATTCCTGGGCATCAAAGACTTCGGTGCAAGGCATGGACACCACGCGTACGGCGATGCCACGTTCAGACAAGGCCGCTTGTGCCTCCAGTGCCAGGGAAACCTCAGATCCCGTGGCAATAATGACGGCACGTGGGGATGGCGCATCACGAATGACATAACCGCCCCGGGCAATGGCCGGCAGGCTGGAGGACTCGCGCTCGACAAAGGGCAGGTCTTGACGCGAAAGCAGCAGGGCGGTGGGCCCGCCATCCTTGACGTCCATGCCGAGGCTGACTGGCCGCATGATGGCCTGCTGCCAGGCAACGGCGGTCTCGAGCGTGTCACATGGCCGCCAGACGTGCAGGTTGGGAATCAGGCGCAGGCTGGCGGCGTGCTCGATGGGCTGGTGCGTGGGACCGTCTTCGCCTAGGCCAATGGAATCGTGGGTAAAGACGTGAACCACACGCTGCTTCATGAGGGCGGCCATGCGCAAGGCGTTGCGCGAATAGTCCGAGAACGTCAGAAAGGTGCCGCCAAAGGGCAGATAGCCACCATGCAGGGCCAGGCCGTTCATGATGGCGGCCATGCCGAACTCCCGGACACCGTAATTGATGTGGCGCCCGGAGGTGAGGTGATTGTCGTGGCTGCGAACCGGCTGCGCCCCTTGCCAGTCTGTCAGGTTTGAACCAGTGAGATCGGCGGAACCGCCCAGTAGTTCGGGCAGCATGGCCGCGAATGCCTCAATGGCAAACTGGGACGCCTTGCGGCTGGCCACCGTTTCGGCTGCTGCCTGAGTGCGCTCCAGAAATGCCTGGGCCTGCTCGACAAAATCCGGCGGGAGTTCTCCGCGCATGCGGCGCTGAAATTCTGCCGCCTGCTCGGGGAATGCCCGCGTGTAGTCGTCAAACCTCTGCTGCCAGTCGGCTTGTGCCTTGGCGCCCGCTTTGCGGGCATTCCAGTCAGCATAAACTGACTCGGGAATCGCGAAGGGAGCATGTTGCCAGTTCATGGCCTTGCGGGTTGCGGCGATTTCTTCGTCGCCCAGCGGTGCGCCATGCACCTTGGCGGTGCCAGCAACGTTGGGTGCGCCCTTGCCGATGGTGGTGCGACAGCAGACAAGCGTCGGCCCCTTGCCGGCGGTTGCCAGCTCTCTGGCCTGGGCGACAGCGCGATCAACGGCATCAACGCTGTGACCATCAACGGCGCGAATGACATTCCATCCATAAGACTCGAAACGCGCGGGGGTATCGTCTGAGAACCAGGGACTGACTTCTCCGTCGATGGAAATACCGTTGTCGTCATAGAAGACGATGAGGCGCGACAATCCCAGCGTACCGGCCAGTGAGCAGACCTCGTGGGATATGCCTTCCATCAGGCACCCATCGCCAACAAAGGCGTAGGTGAAGTGATCCACAATGGTGTGATCATCGTGATTGAACTCCTGCGCCAGCAAGGCTTCTGCCAGGGCCATGCCAACCGCATTGGCCAGCCCCTGACCCAGGGGGCCGGTTGTCGTCTCGACACCAGGCGTGTAACCGGTTTCGGGATGCCCCGGGGTTTGCGAGTGCAACTGACGGAAGTTTTCAAGCTCGCTCAGGGGGAGATCGTAGCCAGTAAGATGCAGCAACGCGTAGATGAGCATGGATCCATGCCCATTGGACAACACGAAGCGATCCCGGTTGAACCAGGACGGGTCGGCCGGGTTATGCTTGAGGTGACGTCCCCACAAGGCGACAGCCACTTCGGCCATCCCCATCGGGGCACCAGGATGACCCGATTTTGCACGTTGTACGGCATCCATGGACAGCGCCCGTATGGCGTTGGCCATCTGTGGCTCAGGGCCAGACTGTAGACTCATTTATTGACTCACAAGGAAACATGAACCCGAAACGCCATGCCGCCTGACCCAACCATGCCAGTCGCAAGCGACAGTTCGGAACAGCGCCAGATTTTAACATCTGGCTTCTGTTGCAGCGCAGCCCGCACCACCACCTGAAACAATGGTGCCCGTGCTGGCACACACGCTTTCAAAAGATTACACTTGCACCGGCCTGAAACCATGCCTGAGCTTATGACTGCACCGCGCTTCTTCTATCCCTTTGGCTTATCTGAAAGTACGACAATTACCCTCCCCGACCAATCGGCCCATCATGCCCGACGTGTTCTGCGCCTGCGCGAGGCCAGTGCCATCATCCTGTTCAATGGACAGGGCGGGCAATACCCTGCCACCATCCATTTTGAGGGCAAGCGCGCCACCGCCAGGCTGGGGCCATACCAGGACCACGAAGTCGAACTGCCTGGCAAGCTGCGCCTGCTCCAGGCACTGGCCGGCGGGGAGAAAATGGACTGGATCATTGAAAAAGCGGTGGAACTGGGGGTGACGGCCTTTCAGCCGGTGGCTGCCGAACGCAGCATCATGCAACTGCGCGACGAACGCCTTCACAAGCGCATGCAACACTGGCAACGAATCATCTTTGCGGCCAGTGCACAATGCGGACGCAATCGCCTGATGCAGCTGGAACCGCTGGATAGACTCGACAAGCTGCTGCCGCCTCTTGCCAGTCATGGCCACAAGCAAGGGCTCTTTATCTGCCACCCGGAGTACGGTACGCCGCTGTCAGAAGCCCTTGGCCAGTGGCGCAAGACACCCGCCACCACCCTCAATCTGCTGATCGGGCCCGAAGGCGGCTGGTCTGACGACGAACTGGCAATGGCGCAACACCACGGTGCAGAGCCTGTGCAGTTTGGCCAGCGCGTACTGCGCACGGAAACAGCCGGCCTGGCGCTGGCCGCCGCCAGCATTGCCCTGCTTGGCTGGGACAAGCCCGCCACCTGACATCGCCTGCCCTACCGGCGACTCTGTAGTCAGTATTCCGCAGGGCCTGCCTCGGCTTCCGGATCCGGATGCTGACCGGCGTGGTCAATCGTGTAGCTGAATACGCGCTCGTTGTTGCGGGCAAATTCCACGACGTCATCAAGGACCTCAAGGATACCCGGCGTGAATTTCCCCAGATAGGGGTCGCCGGTATGCAGTCGATGAAACCACAAATAAGCCCCAACTTTATATTCGAGTACCGTATCGGACAGGCAATCATAGAGTGCATCAAGATTGCTGCCGAAAAACTCCGGAAAATCGACCGCTTTCACAATGGCACGCAAGACCGCAGATTGGCTTCGTGCGCGATCACAATCCACAATGAAGTGTGCCAGCTCCAACTGTTCGGCAAGCTCCAGGGCCTGTTGCTGCTGTTCGACCGGGAGATCGATCAGGCCACCCTTCCCCATTTTCGTTTGTAATGCCTGCGTTGAGCTCATGCCAACGACTCCTTGAAAAATGCCTTGACCTCGTCTTGGCGATTGAACGTGTCCGACCGGCCGAGCCGGATAAGCTCTTTGGTGTAGCGCGCCTCAAACAAAAGATAGGACATCAGCGCACCTCCAGTACCAGAGCCTGAACGCGACGATACAC
>DATGUI010000018.1:0-5128 GCA_035301405.1 Burkholderiaceae bacterium | reverse complement strand
TACAGGCGATCGCCGGCCTTTATGTACCGGATGCCGGCCATATCCGTATCGGCGAACGGGTACTGTTTGATTCGGAAAGACGCATCAATGTGCCGGCATCCCGGCGTCGCATTGGTTACGTCGCACAAAGCTATCAGCTGTTTCCCCATCTGACGGTGCAGCAAAATATTCTGTTTGGTCTGGTCAGGGGGTGGCGCAATCCGTCCCGACGCGGGGTCCTGCCGGAGGCCGCGACCTATTGGATACGTGCGTTTGAACTGGATGCGCTGCTGGAGAGCTATCCTGCTCAATTGTCCGGAGGCCAGCAACAGCGGGTGGCGCTGGCCCGTGCACTGGTGCCCGATCCGGCCGTCCTGATTCTGGATGAGCCCCTGGCCGCGCTGGATGACGCGCTGAAGACAAAAATGCGCAATGAATTGCTCGCCCTGCAGAGTCGGCTGGATATACCGATGATACTGGTGACACACGACCGGGAGGATGTGGCCGTGCTGGCTCGGGAAGTACACAACATGCGCCACGGAAAGGTGGTGTCAGTCGGCGCTTCCTGTACCGCCGGCGGGCAAGCCGACAATGACTGAGGACGCCTTGAAGATGGCCTGCACCGGTGCGTCCACATGCAGCCCCAGGTGTTGCAGGCTCATGGGTGTAATCTGGCTGACCAACGGCGCACCGTTGCTCAGTTTGATGACCACCTCTGCACCAGCGTCTGTTTTGAGGATGTCCTGAACCCGTCCCGGCAGGCGATTGCGCGCTGACAATACCGTGCCGCCATCAAGCAGCCCGATCAGAATGGCCGCCATGTCAATGAAGACGATGACACGCTTGCCTGCATGGAGTTGCAACTTTTTGCTGCGCTGCGGGCTGATGCTGGCAACAAGGTCGTCGCCGCCTTCCAGCCGTATGGTGACATCATGGGTACGATCGTAGCGTTCCAGATGACAGATATTGCCCGCCAGCTTGTTGCGGGCCGGGGCAACAACCATCAGGTTCTGGATGACATCAAGATCCGGTTGTTCGGGCCCGGCCAGGACAGCCAGCTGTTGCAGGAAGTTGTTGTGCGCCTCGCTCAGCGTATGGTAGAGCGCGACAATATGCTTTGCCGACTGGGTCAGGCGGGCTCCGCCACCACGCTGCCCGCCTGTCGTGCGTTCCACCAGCACCTCAGCCGCCAGCGTGTTCATGGTGTCGACGGCATCCCAGGCGGCCTTGTAGCTCAAGCCAATCTTGCGCGCCCCGGCACTGATGGAGCCGGTCTCGTCAATCGCCTGCAATAGCGCCATGCGTCGCTGGCTGCCCCAGTTCTGACTGCCGGAAGCAAACCAGATGGATCCGGTCAGCTCCAGGGCGTCGGTGTCGTTGATGTCTTTGTCCGTCATGCAAGGTAGTTTACCGGGGGGATCGGCAGGGCACCATGCCATCCTGATTGCCCGCCCCGCGACCCGGGTTGCCGTTAATGCCGATGTTGAATGGGCAAAGCTGCTAAAATGACGTTGGCGGGCCCCTTCGCATGGTTCGGCGGTGAAACTGGTCAGGTCGGGAACGAAGCAGCCATAACCGCGTCAGGATCAGTGCCGAAGTCAGGCTCGCCTTTCAGTCTTCCGGACCGCTAAACACCCATGACATATCTGGTTCTGGCCCGTAAATGGCGGCCACGCTCGTTTGACACGCTGGTTGGACAGGATCACGTTGTTCGTGCCCTCTCCCATGCACTCGACACCCAGCGTCTGCACCATGCCTGGCTGTTTACGGGCACGCGCGGAGTAGGCAAGACAACGCTTGCACGTATTCTGGCCAAGGCGCTTAATTGCGAACAGGGCATTACCGCGACGCCTTGCGGCACGTGCATGGCCTGCACGGAAATCGACGCCGGCCGTTTTGTTGACTATGTCGAGCTTGATGCCGCATCAAATCGCGGTGTCGATGACATGACCCAGCTGCTCGAGCAAGCGGTGTACGCCCCCAGTTCGGGCCGGTTCAAGGTCTACATGATTGACGAGGTCCACATGCTCAGCGGGCATGCCTTCAATGCCATGCTCAAGACCCTGGAAGAGCCGCCTGCGCACGTCAAGTTCGTGCTCGCCACCACAGATCCCCAGAAAATCCCCACTACCGTCCTGTCGCGCTGCCTGCAATTCAACCTCAAGCAGATGCCGCCGGATGCCATTGTGGGCTACTTGCAAACCGTGCTGGCCAAGGAAGACATGGCCTTCGAAGTGCCTGCCCTGCATTTGCTGGCACGCGCCGCAGCCGGTTCCATGCGCGATGCCCTGTCGCTGACAGACCAGGCAATTGCCTATTGCTCCGGCAACCTGACGGCAGAAGCCGTCCAGGAAATGCTGGGCACCGTTGATCAGACGCACCTGTTTACCCTGTTGCAGGGTCTGGCTCGCAGCGATGCCACCCGCATCGTGGAAACGGCTGATGCCCTGGCCATGCGTGGCCTGTCTTACTCGGCCGCGCTGGCCGATCTGGCGCAACTGCTGTCACGGATTGCCATCGAGCAACGGGTGCCAGGCGCCACTGATCCGACTGATCCTGACCACGAACAAATATCCAGCCTGGCGGCCACCCTTGATGCTGATCAGATTCAGTTGTTCTATGCCGTGGCCGTGCACAGTCGCGCCGAGTTGTCTCTGGCCCCCGATGCCTATGCGGGTTTTCTGATGGCCGGCTTGCGCATGCTGGCCCTGCAGCCGCCCGAAGCGGCCGCCGCGCCCGTCGCCGCCCCGCCAACCGATGCGTCTGTCCGGCCGCAGCAATCCGGTACCAACGGATCAAGCGGCCAGCAACCGCCAGCCATTGCGTCTGAGGCAGGCAGCACATCAGCGGCGCCCGCGCCTGTGTTGCCTGATTCCGAATCCGCCCGTACCGCACCGCGCGTTGCTGAACCCGCGCTTGCGGCGCCCGTTTCCGAGCCTGTGCCCGCGCCATCCGGTTCCGGCCTTGCGCCCGAGTCCGGACCAAAGTCTGAAGCCGCTGTCGACACCAGGCCTGAATCCCGGCCCCATCCCGAGCCGGAAGTCGAGGCTGATGTCGGGCCTGAGTTTGAGCCTGAGCCCGAGCCGAAAATTGACGCTGACGCCGAGTCTGAACTTGAACCTGGACCGGAAGCTGAGGCTGACGTCTACGCCGGGCCTGAATTTGATCCTGAGCCTGCGTCGTGGGCATCAGAGAGCGTGCCCGGGCCAGCATTCGCGCACACATTTTCTGGTCCCGACGGTGAAGACGCCGGCATCATGGCCGGCGCTCCCAACGGTGCTGCCGGCGACGGCCCGCGGGCAGCAGGCGACCTGGCAGGCATGTCGACCGAAACGTGGCCCACGCTGGTCAAGGCGCTTCCGCTTACCGGCGCAGCCGCAGAGCTGGCACGTCAAAGCGAATGGCTGGGTGCCGATGGCACACGCATCCGTTTGCGCATGGGGGTGCAGACGCTGGGCGAGATCTCGGCCCGTACCCGCTTGCAGACCGTTCTGTCCGAACACTTTCGCAAGGCCGTGGAGCTTGATATCGTCTATGGTGAAACCGGAGACAGCACCGCCCATGCCATCGACACCGCACAGCGGCAGGCGTGGCAGGAGCAGGCCGAAGCGGCGGTCAACCAGGACCCTCTGGTCAATCAATTATTGGCAGAATTTGGTGGGCAGATCGTCAGCGGCTCCATTCAGTCGCTGCGGCGTTGAAAGCCGGTCTGTCCCCGTTTGATTTTCAGTACTTACATTCAGGATTATTCATTATGATGAAAGGTCAATTGGCCGGGCTGATGCGGCAGGCACAGCAAATGCAGGACAACATGAAAAAAGCTCAGGAAGAGCTTGCAGACATCGTCGTGCAAGGGGCATCGGGGGGCGGGCTCGTCACTGTCGATATCACCTGTCGCAACGATGTCCGACGGGTCAGCATTGACCCCGAACTGTTCGAGGATGACCGCGACATGGTCGAAGACCTGGTTGCCGCTGCCTTGAACGACGCGCTTCGCAAGGCGGAAGCCACATCCGAAGAAAAAATGGCTGGCCTGACTGCTGGCCTCGGGTTGCCAGGCAATTTCAAGATGCCATTCTGATGGCTGCATCCCTGCCCGAGCCCGAACCGCTATCCGATCTGGTTCAGGCACTCAAGCGCCTGCCAGGTATTGGCGAGCGTTCGGCACGTCGCATCGCCTGGCACATGTTGCAGCGTGACCGTGCCGGGGCCCGCCAGCTGGGTCATGCGCTGGAACAGGCAGTCAGTACGCTGCGCCATTGCACCCTGTGCAACAACTTTACCCAGTCATCCGTTTGCGAGCTCTGCAGCAACCCCCGACGAGATGCCAGCCTGTTGTGCGTAGTAGAAACCCCTGCAGACCAGCACATGCTGGAAGCCAGCCATGGTTATCAGGGCCTGTACTATGTGCTGATGGGTCGTCTCGCACCGCTGGAAGGGGTGGGGCCTGGCGAACTGCAGTTTGATCAGGTGATCAAGCGTGCCCAGGATGAACGCGTCAGGGAAGTGATTCTCGCGACCAACTTTACGGCAGAAGGGGAAACCACCGCGCATTATCTGTCTGAAACCCTGGAGGCCAGCGGCCTGAAGGTAACCCGTCTGGCGCGCGGAGTCCCTGCCGGCAGCGAACTCGAATACGTGGATGCCAGCACCATTGCCTGGGCGCTGATGGAGCGCCGCTGACCTGGTTTATCTCCGCCTGGTGCGGCAGGGCAGCAAGGGCGCCAACTACAACTCGGGGACAGCACAAAAGGGCAGGGGACGACTCAAGCGGCCCTGCCGGCCAGGCTCAGGCCT
Organism: Burkholderiaceae bacterium; assembly: GCA_035301405.1. GTDB lineage: Bacteria > Pseudomonadota > Gammaproteobacteria > Burkholderiales > Burkholderiaceae_B > JAJYRX01. Next base: position 352 of record DATGUI010000018.1, on the reverse strand, counting down.
GCTGCGCCGCTGTCTGGGCGATCAGTTCATCCAGCTTGCGGGCATCTTCAGAAAACAGGCGTATGCCTTCGGCCAGTTTTTCAGTGGCCATGGCGTTGTTGTTCAACTCGGTACGGAAAGTGACTTCATTGCTGGCCCGCCATTTTGGAGCGTCGTCCTTGGCGGCGTCGGGCGTCAGGGCACGGGAAAGGGGAGCACGGCTGTCCTGAAGCTCCTGGAGCAGGGCCGGGCTGATGGTCAGCAGGTCGCATCCGGCCAACGCGCGGATTTCTTCAATATTCCTGAAGCTTGCACCCATGATCTGGGTGGGAATGTCGTAAGCCTTGTAATAGTTATAGATGCGCCGTACCGA
>DATGUI010000017.1:0-2274 GCA_035301405.1 Burkholderiaceae bacterium | reverse complement strand
GGTGCCGGTCACCGCACGGCCAATGGGCGTGGTGTTGAAATAAGGCACACCGGCCGTCGTGACATGAAAGGCGCCACACTGCAGGGCGGCAATGCCTTCGGCTGCCAACTGGCTGCGACAGTCAACCAGGCGTGCCTTTTCAGCGCCATATTCCAGGGCCTGCCTTGGGATGGCATCGTAGTCGTCCTCGTCAGGCTGGCCCAGGTTGGCCGTGTAGGCATACGGAACAGCGCCCTTGTTGCGCATCCACAACAATGCTGCGCTGGTATCCAGCCCTCCGGAAAACGCGATGCCTACTTTCTTCCCGACGGGAATACTTTCAAGAATTGTTGTCATGATCGGTACCTGATGCCTTGAATATTGACGCAGATGATGAGAAAAACCGGGTCATTATATCGTGCGTGCCCCGGCTGCCAGTCAAATTCGGCTTATGAGCGCTGCCTGTTCAACGGTGGCACAGGTTACACTGTGACGCTGCCACCGAAAGACACGGCTGCAACCTCAGACTATGGTGTTTGCAGGGTTGGAGAGCCTGCAAGGCCCGCCCGGCATCTGGGCATTATGGAAACGGCATTATGGATGTAGATCTGGATTATTACACCGGTCAACTTGCCCCATTGACGGAAAAGGGCAATTACGAGTCTGCTGCAACGCTCGTGGCCGACCTCCCCAATCCCGACATTGCGGAAATTCTCAGCGCCATCGACATGGATGAAGCGCGCCGCGTCATGCTCGGCCTGGACGCCAAGCAGCAGGCATCAATATTCGGCTATCTGCGGCCAGCTGTCCAGGCGGAAATGGCCTCGGGCATGTCACGTCGCCAGCTTGCCGCACTGTTCGAGTTGATGGATCATGACGAACGGGCCGACCTCTACAACCGCCTGAGCGATTCCGAACGCTGGGCCGTACTCCCCGGGCTGGCCCACGCTGAACGCGAAGACATCCGCCAACTGGCCAGCTATCCCGAAGACACGGTGGGCTCCATCATGACGTCGGCCTACGTCACCCTGAGGCCAGATCAGACTGCCGGCCAGGCGCTGGACTCCATCCGCCTGGAAGCGCCTGATGTCGAAACCATCTACCAGAGCTATGTGGTGGAATCAGATCGCCGGCTGGTCGGCACCATCTCACTGCGCGATCTGCTGCTGGCCAACCCGTCAGCGCGCATACGCAATCTCATGATCAAGGACGTCATTCGCTCGCATGCTTCGGCCCCCAAGACTGACGCCGCTCGTCTCATCGCCCGCTACGACATACTCGCCGTGCCGGTTGTCAATGATGACGAGCAAATGGTGGGCATCGTGACGCACGACGACGCGCTGGACGTTACCGAATCCGAAAGCACGGCCGACCAGCATCGTCTGGGGGCGGTGGCCAGGCTGGCAACCTCACTGAGCGAATCGACTATTACCTCGCTGTATCGCACACGGGTGGGATGGCTGGTCGTGCTGGTGTTTGGCAACGTGTTTTCAGGGGCCAGCATCGCCCACTTCGAAGATTTGATTGCCCGCATCGTATCGCTGGTGTTTTTCCTGCCATTGCTGATCGACAGCGGCGGCAACGCCGGATCGCAAAGCTCAACGCTCATGGTGCGGGCATTGGCAACCGAAGACGTTCACGCCAAGGACTGGTTCAGACTGCTGGGCAAGGAACTGGCTGTATCACTGCTGCTGGGCCTGAGCATGGCGGCGGCCGTTTCCGTACTGGGCTATTGGCGCGGCGGCATGAACATCGCCATCATCGTTTCCATCACCATGATTCTGATCGTGATCGTCGGCAGTCTCATTGGCATGTCCCTGCCCTTTCTGCTGACCCGCCTCAAGCTGGATCCGGCTTCGGCCAGCGCGCCATTGGTCACCACCATCTGTGACGGCACGGGTGTCCTCATTTATTTCAATGTGGCCAATCTGGTACTCAATTTTTAACGTCAGCGCGCCACCCTTTTGCGCCCAGGCAAATTGACCAGCACAATGCCTGCAGAAACGAAAGCGGCCCCGATCAGGAACCAGGCATCAATGGGTTCATCAAGCAGCCAGACGCCAAAGATCACGCCAAACAACGGTGTCATGAAGGTCAGGACACTGATTCGTGAAGCCAGGTAATGGCGCAGCAGCCAGAACCATACCAGCAGGCTGCCAAAGGCGACCAGGAGGCTTTGGTAGACCATGCTCACCCAGGCAATGCCGGTCATGGTCACGGGGCCATCCTGGAACACCAGCCACCCTGTTATCGTCAGCAACACGGCTGCGCAGGCCAGTTGATACAGCAAGGTGA
>DATGUI010000016.1:0-23267 GCA_035301405.1 Burkholderiaceae bacterium | reverse complement strand
AGCGATAAATGTTGCTTTAACTCATAAAATTTGGTGGCGCATCAGGGACTCGAACCCCGGACCTGCGGATTATGATTCCGTCGCTCTAACCGACTGAGCTAATGCGCCAAAAGCGGCTATATTAACATGAATAAAATGAGTGTGGATACATGCAGCGGCCAGTTCAGGCCAACCCGGCCTTGCGGCGTTGTTTTCTGGCGTCGCTACGGGCTTTCCAGGCGTTGTACCAAGACCCGAAAAGCGGGTGGGTAGCCAGCCACAATCGTTGGCGCAGCCATGAATACGGCCGGTTACGCACAGCAAATCGGTAAATATGGCCCGGGTTGCCACCTGCCATGTTCTGCCCCCGGGCATCCGTAGTGTACAGGTACCGGAACCCTACCTCACCGGCAACTTGCACGTAGTCATCATCAAAATAGCCTTGTGGCCAGCACAGATGCGATGACGCTGCGCCCAGACGGGACTCCAGGGCTTGTCTGGACTGCAGCAGGTCTTCCTGCATTTTCTGATTCTTCTGTTCAGCCTCTTTGCATTCGAGGTCCCATCGACGGTGGGTATGGGTGTGGCTGTGAAACTCGAAGGTGCCAGCCTGCCTCATGGCGTCTACCTCGGACCAGCGCAACATGACCTGATCCGGCGTGTCGCCAAACATGAGGGCCTTGGCTTCCTGATGCGACGGGCACGGCGGTAGTGGCGTGCCCTGCCCCTCACAGGGACGAACGGGCCCGTCTCCGAGCAGACCCGTAATCACAAACAATACTGCCTGCATGCCATGACGCTGCAATACCGGGTGCGCATAGACCCAGTTATCCAGGTAACCATCATCAAAGGTGATGAGTACACACTTGTCATGCGGCAAAGGCCCACCATCCATGAAGGTAGCAAACTCGACCGCACTGAGGCTGCGATACCCGCTGCGCACCAGCCCGCTGATCTGGCTTTCAAATTGCTTGACGCCCACCGTGAGCGAACCGCCCTGCGCGGCAACGTGATGGTACATCAGGACGGCGACACGCTTTGCTGACATAGGTATGAATGTGCCCCTTGTTTCGGGCATTGATATTGGCAACCTGGATTACAATCGCTTGCTTCAGAGCATACCCCATCGCCGGTATCTCCATCATTTCTGACTGTCGGACGCTTCCATGCAAAATCTTAAAATCGGTACACGACTCACCATCGGTTTTTCGTTTCTGTTGCTATTGATTGTTATTGTGGCCGGGGTCGGCCTGTGGCGAATACAGGCATCGGAAGCGGCCGAAGCCCGGGCCAGCCGATATTACGACAGCGAACGCATGATCGCCGCCTGGCAAAAGAATATTGCACAAAACACCACGCGCGCCATTGCGGCTGCCCGCAGTACAGACACCCAGACCCGCGACTACTTCGAACGGCTCATGGCCGATACCCAGGCACACGGCCAGGAACTGCACAAGGCGCTGGAAGCCTCACTGACGGATCCTCAGGCCGTCGCGCTGTTCAATGAAGCCAAGGATGCTCGCGGCCGTTATCTGGACGGGCGCAAGGCAGCCATGCAGGATCTCGAAGACGGTAATGTGGCCCAGGCCCGCCGTTTCTTTGAGAATGAAATGGACGGTCTGGTCGCCACTTACCTGACCAAGACAGATGAATTGCTCGCCTGGCAGCAACAGCACAACCACGAGATCACTGTCCACATGCAAGCCGACAACCAAAAGGCGCAGGTGGTCCTCATTGTCCTGACCATTGCTGCCCTGCTCCTGGGTGCCTTCATCGGCTGGCTGATCGCCCGATCCATCACCCGCCCGCTTGACCGCGCCATGGATGCCACACAAGCCATTGCGCGTCACGACCTCACCGGAAGCATTGATACCTCGGGCAGCGACGAAACCGCTGCCGTGCTGCAAGCCTTGCAGAGCATGGCGGGCAGCCTGCGCAATGTGCTGGTGAATGTCCGTGACAGTGCCAATGAAGTCAATACCGCCTCCACCGAAATCCTTGCCGGCACGCAAGACCTATCATCGCGCACCGAAGAACAGGCCGCTTCACTCACCGAAACGGCTGCGGCCATGGAAGAGCTTACCGCTACCGTGCGACAAAATGCCGACAATGCCCAGCAGGCCAATACGCTGGCCGTTACCGCTTCTCAAGTAGCAACCCGCGGCGGCAATGTGGTCAATGATGTCATCTCCACCATGGATGCCATCAATGAATCATCCAGAAAGGTGGAAGAGATCATCACGGTTATCGACGGGATTGCGTTTCAGACGAATATTCTGGCACTGAATGCCGCTGTGGAGTCGGCACGTGCAGGCGAAGCCGGCCGCGGCTTTGCCGTGGTCGCTGGCGAAGTCCGCTCGCTAGCGCAGCGCAGCGCCCAGGCAGCGGGTGAAATCAAGGCACTGATCACCACGTCCGTTGAAGCCGCCGCCGCGGGCAACCGCCTGGTCAACGAAACGGGCGAAACCATGACGGAGATTGTCGGAGCCATTCAGCGCGTGACGGACATCATGGGGGAAATCACCGCAGCCAGTGAGGAGCAAAGCGCCGGCATTGGTGAGGTCAACGAAGCAGTGGCACAAATGGACGAAACGACCCGCCAGAATGCCGCCCTGGTCGAGCAGGCTACTGCCGCTGCAGCCAACCTGCAAGGGCAGGCCAGCAGATTGACACAGCTGGTGGCTTCATTCCATTTGTCGGATGAGGTCCGCACCGTCTCGTCCCCGCTGCAGTCCGTCGCTGCCAATGGCGCACCGGCTGCACTTTCTGGCTCCATGCCGTCACGCCATGCGTTCCTGGGCGCACCAGACAGGGCCTCTGTCAAAAAACCTGCAGCCAGGGAAAAACCCTCTGGCCATGCAGCATCACCTGCCCCGGTGGCCCCGGCAGTCGCCAAGAGCACACCCGTGGCCGGGCAATTCCAGACCTCGCCGGGCGTGGTCGAAGAGTGGGAAGCGTTCTGATTGACAGCAAGCAGGCGCTGGTCCGTAGCCGCTACAACAGTTCCTGGTAGCTGGCTTCGCCGGGCTTGTCCTGCCAGCCTGATTCGTGCAGGGCAGCCCGCAGCCTGACAACCGCCTGCGAGCGTATCTGGGATACACGCCCTTCACTGACTTCCAGCACAGCAGCAATCTCTTTCTGTGTCAGGCCCTGCTGAAACTGCAGCGACAACAACAGTTGCTCGCGCTCGGGCAATTGCTTGATGGCCTGCACAAGCGATTGGCGCAAATCACTCACCACCACCCGACCAAACGGCTCGGCCCGGCTGTGGCCATCCGTGTCCATGTTGAGGTAGTCAAGCGGATGGCCGGCCTCATCGTCCTGCATGCGCCCGAAATCTTCATAATGCAGCACCTGCACCCCATGTGCCTCTTCGAGCAGGGCATGATAGTCGTCAATGGGAAGCGCCATGTCTGCGGCAATTTCTGCCTCGGTGGGCGGACGCATCAACTGGTGGTTGAGCCGAGCAATGGTTTCTTCGATGGTGCGCGCTTTGCTCCTGACACTGCGCGGAAGCCAGTCCTGTGAGCGGAGCTCGTCCAGCATGGCACCGCGTATGCGCATGGTGGCATAGGTTTCAAACTGGGCGTCGGGCTGTTTTTCGTAGCGACGGATGGCATCGAGCAGGCCCATCAGGCCCGCCTGCATCAGGTCATCTAGCTCAATATTGGCGGGCAAGCGACCCACCATCTGCCAAGCCAGGCGGCGCACCAGCGGCAGATGCTTGGAAACCAGTTGATCTTCAGTGCTCAACATGCATGTTTACAGGTAACGAAATGCTAACAGCAACACCACGATCAGCATGATCGGTCTGGTGAAGACGATGACGAGATGTCTCGGGCTACCGCCGACACGTCTATTTTTAACATGAATCATCATGACGACCCGTCTGCCTGCACGACAAATCTTTCGCACCGCTAAAGATTTTCTCCTGCGTGCCGTTACATACGAAAAGGCGGCAACAACAGATTCGTGGTTTGCAGCCATCATGCTTGCAGGAGCTCATCTCATGGTTAATCCAGTACATGCCACACCAATGGGTCTGCCAACCGACCTTGTCAATATAGAGCTGCCCCAAAACATGCAACAGCCAGCTACGTCGGTCACGGCGGCAAGCCCCGGCACCAACCTCGGCATGGCCGCCGACCAGCGGGACACCAGTCCCCGTCAACATCACGGCGAAAGCTCACTGGAACGCATGCTTGAGCAAATCAACGACAGCATGCAGGCATGGTCAACCGGCATGCGTTTTGATATTGACGAAGAGGCAGAACGGGTGGTGGTATCCATTATCGACACTGAAAGCGGCGAAACGCTTCGCACCGTACCTACCGAAGCCGTACTGCGCATTGCCAAAATGATCGTACAACTGCAGGGCGGCGGGGTCGACACCCAGGCCTGACCCATCCCCGCCAATTTATTGACTCGCGGCCGCACATCCTGGCAAACGGGCAAACTGGCAACACCCTTGCTCATAGCTGGTAAGATTGAACGACAGCCAGCCGCGCGACAATACCGTAACAAGGAGCATTTCCATGGCCATCTCTTCCATAGGCGTCGGTTCAGGGCTACCCATTGACGAATTACTATCCGACCTGCGCAAAAGCGAAAACCACGCACTGAACCTCATCCAGGCGCGCCAGGACAAGGCCGAAGACCGCCTCTCTGCCTATGGCAAGCTCAAAAGCGCCCTTTCCTCGCTGGATGCGGCAGCCAAAACGCTGGATAACCCCGATACCTACGGGGCATTCAAAACCACATCCAGCAGCGATGCCTTCTCGGCAAATGCGGCGCCAGGTGCCATGGCCGGCCAATATGCCATCCGGGTCGATCAGCTCGCTTCGCACCAGTCGCTGGTTGCCCAGGGCGTGGCTGACCGTTCTGCCAACATCGGTTCCGGCGGCCAGATCACCATCAATCTGCAAAATGGCCAAAGCACCACCATTGATCTCTCCAGTGCTGGCGGAACCTCGCTGACAGACATCGCCGAAGCAATCAACGGCAATGCCGATGCCGGCGTCAACGCCACCATCATCAACGATGGCGATGCCAACGCACCCTTTCGCCTGCTCCTGACCAGCCGCGAAACCGGTACGGCGGCATCCGTTCAATCCCTCTCTGTAGAAGACAACACTGAACTGTCCAACCTGCTGACCTTCTCGGTAGACGGCGATGGCGCTGTCAGCGGGTCACTCACTCATGAAGCGGCGCTCGATGCCCGACTGAACATCAACGGCATTGACATCACCAACGGCTCCAACACCGTGGAAGATGTCATCGAAGGCGTCACCCTTACACTAGAGGACACCACACCGGAAAACGCGCCCGGCAGCCTGTCGGTAACCGAAGATGCCAGCGCTACCACCAAAGCCATCAAGGACTTTGTCAAGGCCTACAACACCCTGCAAGACAGTCTGCGCTCCCTGACGTCCTACGACATTGAAAACAACAAGGCCAGTGCGCTCACCGGCGACAGCCTGGCCCGACGGCTGCAGGGCGACATCCGCGCCACGCTGAATGTCTTTGGCGGTGGAGAAAACGTGCGCACCCTTGGCCAACTGGGGCTGACTACCGATACCCGCACCGGGCAGCTTGAACTTGATGAAACCAAACTGGCCGACGCACTCAAGAATAACCCCGCTGAGGTCCAGAGCCTGTTTTCAGGTACCACGGGCGTTGGCGGACGCGTCTCTCAGGTTGCTGAAACCTTCACCCGTTCAGGCGGCCTGTTCAGCATCTCCACCGACAGCATCAACCGCAGCATTACCGACATCCAGCGCCAATACGAAGTCACTTCAGAGCGCATCGACAACAGAATGGAAGGCTATCGCCGTCAGTTTCAGCAACTGGACCGCATGATGGCCGAAATGAGCTCCGTCAGTGACTACCTCACCCAGCAGCTCGCCATGCTCAACAATCTCGCCACCGGAAACAAAGGCAACTAATGAGCACACCAAGCTTGCCTCCCACCATGATGCGCCGCCGCTCCGCCCAGGCTTATGCCAGCGTCGGCCTGGAAACCAAAATCATGAGCGCCACACCCGAGCAGCTCATTACCCTGCTGCTTGAAGGCGCCCGCGCTGCCATCATCAAGGCTCGGTTGCACCTCAAACAAGGCAATACCGCGGAACGTGGCAGCGCCATTTCACGAGCCATCGACATTGTTGATTCCGGGCTCCGAGCAAGTGTTGATACCGAACAGGGTGGCGAGGTCGCGCAAAGCCTCATCGCCACGTACGAACTCATCATTCGTCACCTCATGCTTGCCAACATGCACGCCAGCAACGAGCATCTCACCACTGCTGAAAACATGCTCAAGGACATCACCGAAGCGTGGCAAGAAATCACCACACCCGGGAACTGATCGGTTCATCATCATGCAAGACACGCTGCCCAAACTTTGCCCGTATGAGCTCATTGCCGGTATCACCCGACTGATGCGCACCTTGGCCCAACAAGACGACTGGGATGCCGTGGTGCAGCTGGCACCCCGGTATCATAATGCGGTTCAAGAGCTTCGCGGCATCGGCACGCTTACCCCCGAAGAACTGACTGCGCGCCGGGGTCTGCTTACCGAAATCATCGCCAACGACGCCGAGCTCCGCCGGCTTGCCGCCCCCCGTCTCGACGAGCTGGGTACGCTCATCACCAACCTGCAGCGGCAACGCAGCGTCCTCCGGGCCTATTACACGCCGCAGACCCGGGCATGACGTCTCTGGGGACGTTACTCATACAAAGGCTGGACGCCGCACTGGGCAATGCCATTTCACGACAAACCGGGCTGGTCAACACAGGCCGCAATTTCATCAACCAGCCAGCTGAGCCCGCACGCCCCGGTGCCATTGATCCCTCTACCGTCAGAGACTCCCGAGAAAGCGTTGACCGGACACTGGACCAGAACCGTCAACGTACTCGCACAGGCGCCAACCGCGCCGTGGCTGATTCTCGCCCTGCTCTTGCCGGTACACGACCGGGTGGCGCAACCCCGGCGTCTTCTGCACAAACCACGCTTGGCACTGCTGCCCGAACCATACTGACCCTGTTGGCTGATTACACACCCGGAAGCGCAAGGGTTGTCGGCCATCGGCCCCTCATTGCCTCCACCCCGGCTGGACAGGCAGGCCTGACCACGGACGCCCAACTGGCGCGCAACCTCAATCAGGCCATACGCACCAGCGGGCTGTTTTACGAGTCACACCTGAAAAGCCTCACCCAAGGCGAATACCGGCTCTCGGCGATCCTGCGTGAGCCACAGAGCCGGCTCCCGCCCCAGCCCGCACAAACACGTATGCTGAATCTGCCCATGCCGTCGTCAACCCCTCAGTTGCCACCACACCTGAAGGCCGCTGGCGGCCATCCGGCTGCTCCCGGCACCCCACCTGCAGGCGGTCGGCCAGGCAGCCCGGCCGATATGCCGACAGGCATGCCAAATCAAGCCTCGCCCGGGTCCTCGTCCCCATCCGCATCAGCTTCGACCAACCATCAGGCCGGACAGGGACAGGCAGCGGCCCAGGCAGCTGGCCAGGCTACACCCGGTGTCGATCCGGCTACGCATCATCTGGTGCGCCAGCAACTCGAAATTCTTGCCGATCAGGCCATTCAGTGGCGCGGGGAAGCCTGGCCCGGTGCGCCCATGGACTGGCGCATTGAACGCCACACACCTGATCACGATCCGACCGGCGAACACGATGAGGACCCGGATGAGTCATGGGCCTCTCATATCACGCTGCAACTGCCCCAACTGGGCGAGGTGCGGGCCACGGTAAGACTGGATGGGTCTCGTGTCAGGCTGGCGCTTCAGACAGACCGCCAATCCAGCGCAACACTGTTCGGTCAGCAGGCCGGGCAACTGGAAAAACAATTATCGATGCATCAGCTGCAGCTGGCTGCCCTGCACATTGATCGCACACCCACATCAGTCGGACCCATCCCACCATCAATCGAACCATGAGTACGGACGACAGCAACCGCCCCACTGCCGTTGCACTGACCTACGATGAAAAAAGCCCGGCACCCCGTGTGGTGGCCAAGGGTTACGGAACACTCGCTGACACCATCATTGAAACGGCGCGCCACCATGGTTTGTATATTCATGAGTCGCCCGAACTGGTCAACTTGCTGATGCAGGTGGATCTGGATGAACAGATACCCCCAGAACTTTACGTGGCCATTGCTGAATTGCTGGCCTGGCTGTATCAGCTGGAAGGCAAGGCACTGGATGCGGATGGCATGCTGACCCCGCCAGGATGAGATCAGACCGGCATGCTGGCAATTTCCTGGTAGGCGGAAACCAGGCGATTACGAACCTGCAGCGATGTCTGAAAGGCCAGACTCGCTTTCTGCAGGTCAATCATGACATCGTTCAGGCTGACACCAGGCTTGCCCATGGAATAGGCCTGTGCCTGGGCAGCAGCATCAGTCTGGATGGCAGAGACGCGCTCCAGGCTGCGGCTGAGCTCGGCCGCAAAACCATTGCCCCCATTGCTTGATGGAACCGGGGAAGAGACCGCCGGCAGCGCAGACGCCGCCGATGCAACTTCGCGCATTTGCGCAAGCATGGTCTCAATGCCCTTGATGGATGGTGCAGACATAAACAGCCAGAATTATTGTCAGAGCCTCAACCATATCCCGAATTGGCACTATCCAATGCGGCCAACAACTGCCCTTTTGCCGGCTTTTTCCATCATCTGACGTGTCACGACGGCCTCTGACAAAGATGCGGCAGGAACATAACGGTCTAGGAAGCACGTAAAATGCGCCTTTTTCAAAGTTTGGCATTTTGTCATTTCCGGTCATAATGCAGACTGGCAAAAACAGCCAGTTCCATTATCCACCATTCTTACTGCAATCCGTTTGTCCGTTTCACGCATGGTTATTCCGGCCAGTGCCGGGCCACGATCCGCCGGGGGGTTCTGAATGAATCAACCCGCTGATCTCCTGGCTCGTTTCCCTAATATCTCCCGGCCAGCTCAATGGCCCCGCACCGTCCAGCTTGGGGTTGTTGCATTCGTGGTGGCCCTGTTCGTGGTGGTATTGTTGTGGACGCGCACCCCCGACTACAAGGTGCTTTTCTCTGACCTGACCGACCGCGATGGCGGCGCCGTCGTCACAGCGCTCACGCAAATGAACATTCCGTATCAGTTTTCAGATGACGGCATGTCCATCCTCATTCCGGGCAACAAAGTATACGAAACTCGCCTGCGCCTGGCAGAGCAAGGGCTGCCACGCAGCGGCGATACGGGCTTTGACCTGCTGGACAAGACGCGTTTCGGCGCCAGCCAATTCACCGAACAGATCAATTACCAGCGCGCCCTCGAAGGCGAACTGGGCAGCTCCATCGAGTCTCTCAATTCCGTACAGTCAGCACGCGTTCACCTGGCCATGCCGCGTGAATCTCTGTTTGTGCGCGACCGCCAACCCCCTACTGCATCCGTACTCGTCAATCTGTACCCGGGGCGATCACTCGGAGAGGGGCAAATATCAGCCATTACGTGGCTGGTCTCCTCAAGCGTGCCCCATCTCAATGCCGAAGCCGTCTCCGTGGTCGATCAGAATGGCCGCCTGCTCACGCACTCCCAAGGCGAGCACGGCATCCTCACCAACCATCGCAGCCTGGTTTTTGATATCGAACAGCGTACATCCGAGCGCATTCTTACCTTGCTCACGCCGCTGGTCGGTTCCGGCAACGTCAAGGCGCAGGTGAGTGCAGACATCGACTTTTCGCAGCACGAGCAGACATCAGAAACCTACGGGCCCAATCAGCGTCCTGACCGGGCCGCGGTACGCAGCAAGCAAACCAGCGACGCTATCAAACACAACGAAACAGCCGCCGAGGGCATCCCTGGCGCCCTGTCCAACCAGCCCCCGGCCGATCCCATTGCATCGCTGGTCAATCCGGGTGCGGTACCGGCTGACGACATCGATCCGGTCCCGGCAGCCGGTGTGGATGACCCGGATGGTGCTGAGCCAGCCGGCTATCGCATTCTCTCGGGCGATCCCAGCCTCATGCGGCCTCACACCGACCGTCAGCACGACCAGACCATCAACTACGAGGTCGACCGCACCATTACCCACACCAAGGGGCCGCCCAACATACTCAAGCGCATCTCTGCTGCCGTGGTAGTCAACTATCGCATGGTCGATGGCGAGCCCGAAGCCCTGTCTGCAGAAGAACTCGACAAGCTGGAAAACCTGGTCAGGCAAGCCATTGGCTTTGATGCCAGTCGGGGGGATACCGTCAGTGTGGTCAACAGCCCGTTCAGCCAGTCGGAGGCCCGGCAACTACCCATCTGGGAGAACCCGCTTTATCTTGAATATGCCATGACACTCGGTCGCTACCTGCTCATTCTGCTGGCTGCCTGGCTGGTCTGGCGCAAAATTCTCAAACCCATTGTATCCAGTCAGGAACCAGCCATGGCTGTCCCTGCAGGCCCAGCCCCCGAGCTGCAGGAAGAAATCAATCGCGCAGCGGAAGCCAAGCGCCGTGCCTCCGAGATGAATCGCTACGAAGACAACCTGACCGCCGTCAGGGCGCTGGCCGAGGACGACCCCCGTGCCGTTGCCATGGTGATCAGATCGTGGATGGAGAAAGATGACAACCGCGGATAAAAACCTTGAACAATGTGCCATCCTGATGCTTTCGCTGGGCGAGGATGCGGCGGCTGATGTATTCAAGTATCTCTCTGCCCGCGAAGTCCAGCGCATCGGAACGGCCATGGCCAGCCTGGGCAAGATCACCCGGGCCGATGTGGACGACGTTCTGGAAAATTTCCGCGAAGAAGCCGACCAGTTCATGGCCGTGTCACTGGGCTCCGATGACTACATTCGTTCGGTGCTGACCAAGGCATTGGGTACGGACCGGGCTGCGGGCCTTATTGAAGACATACTCGATGCAGCCGATGGTTCGGGCGGCATTGATGCCCTGAACTGGCTGGACCCGGCCAGTGTGGCCGAGCTCATCCAGGACGAGCACCCGCAAATCATCGCCACCATCCTTGTCCACCTTGAACGCGACCGCGCGTCCGATGTCGTCGAGCTGCTCAACGAGCGCATCCGCACCGACGTCCTGCTACGCATCGCCACGTTTGGCGGTGTTCAGCCCACGGCGCTTCAGGAACTCACTGAAGTTCTCAATGAGGTCCTCTCCGGACAAAGCATCAAGCGCAGCAAGATGGGCGGCGTACGTGCAGCCGCTGAAATCATCAACAACATGGGCACTTCCCAGGAAGAGGCCGTGGTTTCCTCACTGCGTGAAATTGATCACGATCTGGCGGACAACATCGTGGAAGAGATGTTCGTTTTCGACAACCTGGCCGACATCGAAGATTCCGCCATCCAGCTCATTCTGCGAGAAATCGACATCAACTCGCTGACCATCGCACTCAAGGGGGTACCCGAAGAGCTGACCGAAAAATTCATGAAGAACATGTCCAACCGGGCGGCAGAAATGCTGCGCGAAGATCTCGAGGCGCAAGGCCCCATTCGCATCTCCAAGGTAGAGGCCGAGCAGAAAGCCATCTTGCAGGTGGCCCGCAACCTGGCTGAAAGCGGCGCATTCACCCTGACCGGGGGTACGGATGACTACGTCTGACAACCCGCTTCGCAGGCAGGCAGGCGTACTGCGCCGGCGGACCGATCAATGGCAGCGCTGGCAGCCGGCCTCCCTCCATGAGCCGGCCACGCCCCAACCGGCCCATTTCGATACCCAGCAAGATAAAGAAACGGCGCCACCCCCTCCGCCCGACGCCAAAACGCTGCGAGCCCGGCTGCAGCAGGCAGAACAAGAGGCCAGAGCAGCGGGCCATGAAAAAGGCTACGACGCTGGCTACCAGGAGGGCCTGAAGCAAGGTCAGGAAGACGGCTATCAGGCAGGCCATGAAGAAGGCAAACAAGAAGGGCTTGCCCAGGGCGAGGCGGCTGGTTCTGAACAAGCCCGCCAAACCGCTGAACAGCTGGATCAACTCCTGCAGACAACCGGACAGGCGCTTGCCAACATTGAATCCGACATGGGCCAGGCGATGGTAACGCTGGCCGTTCGCATTGCCGAGAAGGTATTGCATGACAGCCTTGCCACCCGGCCCGAGCACCTGCTTGCCCTCATCGATGGCATCGTCCATGCTGAAACCGAACACCAAAGCCCGCTGACCATCCATGTCAGCGCGGCCGATCTGTCCCTTGTCACTGAGCACATTGCCAACAACCCCGAGAAAAGCCAGTGGCGCGCCGTGGCGGATGACCACATTACCGCAGGCGGCTGCCGCATCAGTACCCCCCTGGGTGATATCGATGCCACCCTGGAGACACGCTGGAAACGTGTTGTGTCCACGCTGGGGGAATCCTGATGGCGGCCACCGCATCGACACTGGCTACCCCGCAAGAACGCTGGGAGGCGCTCTTCGACCTGGCCACGCAGCGAATAGAAAGCCGGCGTTCGTGGCGCGTCAGTGGGCGCATCACGCGTGCCACCGGCCTGGTACTCGAAGCAACCGGTTTGCGCCTGGCCGTCGGTGCTGCCTGCCGCATCGAGCTCTCTGCCGCCCTGGGCCGCTGGGCCGACGCCGAAGTCGTGGGTTTTCATGACGACACGCTCTATCTCATGCCGCAGGCCGATATTTCCGGGCTGCTGCCCGGTGCGCGGGTCGTGCCAGCCGAGCCTGATGTCAACCACCGATTACCCTTGCCTCGCCATGCTGTCCGCCACACTCCACCTCTGGATCTGGCTTCGCGGCATCTGCCCGTTGGCGATGCCTTGCTGGGCCGCGTCGTTGACGGATCGGGTGCGCCCCTTGATGGCCTTGGTCCGCTTTCCCACGCACAATGGGTATCGCTGAGTTCCATCTCGGTCAACCCCATGGATCGCGCACCCATTGATACCGTTCTGGACGTGGGCGTGCGGGCTATCAACGGTCTGCTCACGGTGGGGCGGGGTCAGCGCATGGGGCTGTTTGCCGGCTCGGGCGTCGGCAAGAGTGTACTGCTGGGCATGATGGCCCGCTACACCAAGGCAGACGTCATTGTGGTAGGCCTGATTGGTGAACGCAGCCGCGAGGTCAAGGAATTCATTGAACAGAATCTGGGTGCTGACGGGTTGAAACGTGCCGTGGTCGTTGCGGCTCCAGCGGATGTCTCCCCCCTTCTGCGCTTGCAGGGCGCCGTGTATGCCACGCGGCTGGCAGAAGGCTTTCGAGACCAGGGCAAGGATGTGCTCCTCATCATGGATTCGCTTACCCGCTATGCCATGGCACAACGCGAACTGGCCCTTGCCATTGGCGAACCCCCCGCCACCAAGGGCTACCCGCCTTCAGTCTTTGCCAAACTGCCTGCCCTGGTGGAGCGGGCAGGCAATGGCGCCATGACTGAACATGGCAAGGCCGGTTCCATTACCGCGTTTTATACCGTGCTCACCGAAGGGGATGATCAGCAGGATCCCATCGCAGACGCTGCCCGCGCCATTCTGGACGGCCATGTCGTGCTCTCCCGACGCCTGGCCGAGGCCGGGCACTATCCGGCCATTGATATCGAGGCGTCCATTTCCCGCGTCATGAACACAGTGGTACCTCAGACCCAGGTGTCTGCCGTACACCGCTTCAAACAGACACTGTCCACCTATCAGCGCAACCACGACCTGATCGCCGTGGGGGCCTACACACCCGGGAACGACCCCCGAATTGACGCCGCCATCAATCAATACCCCCGGCTGGAAGCCTATCTGCAGCAAGCTATTCAGGAGCAGGTTGACTTCCCGACGGCCAGCGACGGTCTGCAGCAGCTGTTTAGCCAGCGCCAGGGCGGCACACGACAAACAGGCGCATCATGAATTCCCGGCGTCAACGTCCCCTGAACTTGCTGGTTGATCTGACACGCGACCAGACCAACGAGGCCGGCCGCCAGCTGAGTCAGCTGGTTACCGAAAGAAATGGCGCCGCACAGCAGCTGGATACGCTCAGGCACTATCGCGAAGATTACGTCGAACGCCTGAACCAGGGCGGCCAGACAGGCATGACGGCGTCAAACTACCGCAATTTCACCCGCTTTCTCGACACATTGGATGATGCGATTCTGCAGCAAAATAAGCTGATGGATCAACTCGACCAGAATATCAGCGTCTACAAGGATGCCTGGCGGCAATCACAACGCCAATTGCATTCTTACGAAACATTGCAGACACGCCAGCACAAGCAATACCTGCAGGCAGAAGCCCGGCGCGAACAACTGGTCACTGACGAAATATCCACGCTGGTTTATCACAGACGCCGCTCCGACCGAGGCCAGACTTGAATACCACCTTTCTCCCCGCTACCGAGCGCTTCGCAGCCGCCAATAAAATGGCCGCAAGCCAGAAACTGCTGTCATCTGGCCATGGCGACAACGGCAGCGGGTTTGCTGGTATCCTGGCCAGTCAGGTGCCCATCCAGCCTCCGCAACAGCAAGCCTACCCCTCCTCGTCGGCGGGCACCGCTGCCAAGCAAACCCAGCCCGGGGGTTCGACACACACCTCACCCGCTACACAAGATTCCGGTACGGCATCCAGCCACACCCACGACCGTGCCCAAACTCCGCCTGCCAGCACGCATCAGACATCGGGTACCCAGCAGCCCACCGTTTCGCCGGCTTCTGACCACGGCAAGGCCGCTTATCGGCACGTTCTTGCACAACACGGCCAAGCCGACACACAAGCGGAACACACGGCCACCAAGCGGTTTCTGCCTGCCGAATTCCAGAAAATTCTGGCTGCGCTCCCTTCCAGCGACAAAAAGGGAGACTTCAGGCTGGCTGCACTTGCCAACAAGAGCAAGCAGACTCAGATGATTGAACGTGATCACCTCGCCAATACATCAAACCGGTCGCACACCGACACCCCACGCATCGATAAAAACACCAGTCCGGGTACAGAAGCCCGCAATCAAGCCCTGGCATCAGACCAGCGCCTCTCTCATCAGACATCCGGTCGCACAAAGGCACACAATATCAAGCTTGGCCATGGCATTGCGGCCGAGCAACATGCCTCCAGGGTCTCCGCAAAATCATCCCTGTCCGGTGCACGGGCAGGCAAGATGCCCTTTCAGACTACCCTGGACAAATCTGCCACCACCCTGCACGCTTCTGAAGATCTGCGCACAGGCGGCACCCTGACACGCCCAGATCATCAGGCCCTGGAGCCCGGGCGCCTGACCGCCTCCACTGCGCAACATGCACAAGCTGGCCACCTTGTGGCCCCCTTTGCAGACATGGCCTCCGACGCCTCCCTGAAAACCGCCACACTGGATCGCCCTTTCGGCAGTCCGCAGTGGGCCAACAACCTGAGTCAGCAGTTTTCCAGCATAGTCCGCCACGCCGGCTCGGGCAACCACACGGCCGAGCTGCGCCTTGACCCTCCCCATCTTGGGCCGCTGCGCATCACCATCAATCTGAATGACTCCGTGGTTCAGGCGGTATTCAGTTCCGCCCACGCCAACGTACGCAGTGCCGTTGAACAAGCCCTGCCCCAGCTGCAGCAACAGCTGGAGCAAGAAGGCCTGTGCCTGGGGCAAACCAGCGTAGGGGAACACAGTCAGGGTTCGCAGCAGTCCGACCACCCCGACCAGGCACAACCGGGTGGTGCTGCCACCCTCGTGGCCGACCAGCCCGACAGTGACAACACGCACACCATGACCGCGTCAGCATCGGCTGTCACCCATCGCCCGGCGGCCGATGCCCTGGTCGATACCTTTGCTTGAACACAAACATCAGATCTGTCCTGCTTTAGAGGTGCTCCTCCTGTAGACCTGCCTCGAACAAATAAGGCACAATAACAGGTTGTTGCCCAAGATTAATCCTCTTACCTTTCGCATGGCCACCAAACAACCGTCTCGCCGACTCGCTCGATTCTTCATCAATATCTTTGCCGCGGCGTTGCTCATCACGGCAAGTGTCACGCTTACCCTCTATCTGCAAGACCGCTTCCAACTGCCCAAGGCCACGGCAAACACGACCGAACCCGTCATTCCCGAGCCCATGTTCGTCTCACTCGAACCATTTACCGTATCTTTGCGCGATGACGATGGCAGCAAGATCCTGTACGTGGGTATTACCCTGCGGGTCACGGACGAAATGTCGCGCGACATGGTCTCCGACTACATGCCCGAAGTCCGTGATCGCGTCCTGCGCATCCTGACCAAACAGGGTACGCGACAGGTTCAGGCTCCGGATGGCCGCGAAATCATTGCCAGCCAGCTTCAGGAAGACCTCACCAAACCCTTTCTGCCCCATCCGCGGGGTCCCGATATCACGCGGGTACTCTTTACCGCCTACGTCGTCCAATGAGTTACTCCAGCATGCTCTCTCAGGATGAAGTCGATGCCCTGCTGGCCGGTGTCTCCGGTGAAGAGACGGAAGCATCTCCCCACCCTGAAGATGCCTCGGGCGTTCGTCCCTACGATTTGAGCTCACCCGATCGCGTCGTGCGGCACCGCATGCAGACGCTGGAGCTCATCAACGAGCGCTTTGCCCGGCGCCTGCGCAACGGTTTCCTCAGCTTCATGCGGCGCAACGCTGACATCACCGTGGGCGCCATCCGCATCCTCAAGTATGCCGAGTTCGAACGCAACCTGCCGGTTCCCAGCAATCTCAACATGGTGTCGCTCAAGCCACTGCGTGGCGCCGCCCTGTTCACCTTTGATCCCAGTCTGTTGTTTCTCATCATTGACAGCCTCTTTGGTGGTCATGGCCGCTACAACACCCGGATAGAAGGCCGTGATTTCACCACGACCGAGCAGCGCATCATCCAGCGTCTGCTTACCCTGACCCTGGACAGCTATGCAGAAAGCTGGGAACAGGTCTACCCCATCGAGCACGAATACATTCGCTCCGAAATGCATACCAAGTTTGCCAGCATCAGCAGCGGCAACGAAATCGTCCTGGTCTCCACCTTCCATATTGAACTGGGTTCCACTGGCGGCCGGCTCAACATCTGCCTGCCCTACTCCATGATCGAGCCCGTTCGTGACCTGCTTACCCGTCCGCTTCAGGACACTGCAGCCAATTCCATTGATCAGCGCTGGACACAGCAACTTTCCAACCAGATCCGCAGCGCCAATGTACAGCTGGCGGCCGAGCTCACTCACATTCGCACCACCGTTGCCGACCTCATGAGCCTGCGCAAGGGCGATATCCTCCCTGTTGAAATTACCCCCGACATCACGGCCAGTGTCGACGGCGTGCCCGTACTCGAATGTCGCTATGGCACCTCCAACAACCGCTACGCCCTGCGTGTCAACAAAATTCTGGCAAACAATGAATTTGAACTGACGCGGGCCCTGACGACCAAAACACCATGACTGACTCCAAAGACGACGACACCCGACCCGACAGCACCTCTGCCCCTTCGCCCGACTCGGCAGCATCTCCGCAGCCCGACAAGGCCGTTGACCAGGACACCCTGGCGGATGACTGGGCTGCCGCACTGGCCCAGCAGGAACAGACCAGTACCGATACGCAGGCACGAAGCCTGGGCCAGGCCAACGACGACACCAGCAAAGCGGAAGATGACACTGCATCCCGAGCCGACGACGACTGGGCCGCAGCCCTGGCCGAACAGACTGCAGCCGAAACGGCCGGGCCCAGCACCACGACGCCCCGATCGGCAGCCGCCGAACTGTTTCAGCCGCTGTCCGGCGACGACACCAACGGCCAGAGCGATATCGACATGATTCGCGATATCCCCGTGCAAATGTCGGTCGAACTCGGACGCACTCGCCTGACCATCCAGAATATTCTGCAGCTGGGGCAGGGATCGGTGGTCGAGCTCGATGGTCTGGCCGGTGAACCCATGGACATATACGTCAATGGCTACCTGATTGCCCAGGGTGAGGTCGTGGTTGTGGATGACAAGTACGGTATCCGGATTACCGATATCATTACGCCATCAGACCGGATACAGCGCTTGCACAGTCAACGCTAGCCATGACGGACGCTGCCCTGTTGCGGGTGCTCGCCAGTCTGGCGCTGGTCATCGTTGTCATGGTGGTGCTGATGTGGCTGGCCCGCCGTCACGGGCTATTGCAGTCCAATCGTTCGGATGCCATTCGTATCCTCAGTTCCCGCCGGCTTGGCGCCCGTTCATACATCAGCATTGTGGCGGTTGAAGACGCCCGACTCGTATTGGGCGTTACCCCCACGCAAATCAATCTGTTGCACACCTTGCCGCCCGATGCCCATTCCGGGTCACCCTCTGCCGACCCTGATGCCACCCGCACTGCGACCCGCGCTGCCACATCACCATTGCCGCCTGCCCGACCTGCCGGAGGACAACGTTTTCGTGATCTCCTGAAAACCCGGCTGGTCTGGCTGCTCGCACCGGTTCTGCTGGGCATCTTCATGGTCAGCCCTGAAATCGTCCAGGCACAGACCAGCTTTCCGGCTCTGACAGCCAGCCCGGCAAACGCCGACGGCAGCCAGACCTGGTCGCTTAGCGTGCAAACGCTGGTCTTGCTGACCATGCTGTCATTCTTGCCTGCACTGTTGCTGACCATGACCGGCTTCACCCGCATTGTCATTGTGCTGGGCCTGCTGCGCAACGCCATGGGAACCGGCTCGTCCCCGCCCAACTCCGTCATAATCGGCCTGGCGCTGTTTCTGACGTTCTTTGCCATGTCGCCCGTGTTCGATCAGGTCTACGAACAGGCGTGGGAGCCACTGAGCAGCGGGCAAATCGAACTTCAGGAAGCCCTGCAGCGTGGTGCGGGCCCCATGCGCGAATTCATGATGCATCAGACGCGCGAAACCGACCTTACCCTGTTTGCCAACATGATTGGGGAATCCGAATTCGAATCCCCCGAAGACGTTCCCCTCCGGGTACTGGTGCCCGCATTCGTGACCAGCGAGCTGAAGACGGCGTTCCAGATTGGCTTCACGATTTTCATCCCCTTCCTCATCATCGACCTGCTGGTGGCCAGCACCCTGATGTCACTCGGGATGATGATGGTCCCGCCGGTGACCATCTCCCTGCCGTTCAAGCTGATGTTGTTCGTGCTGGCCGACGGCTGGCACCTGCTGCTGGGCTCGCTGGCCCGCAGCTTTCATCAATAACCCACTTAAAACAAGGCTTCCATGACTTCAGAAACCGTGATGTCGCTGACCTACGCCGCCGTCAAGGTCGCCCTGTCCATGGCAACACCCATTTTACTGATGACCCTGCTGGTGGGGTTGATCATCAGTATTTTTCAGGCGGCCACTCAAGTTAACGAAATGACGCTGTCATTCATTCCCAAACTCATCACGGTCGCGATAACCATCACCTTGCTGGGCCCGTGGATGATCGCCATCATGGTTGATTTCATGCAGGAACTCTTCGACAAGATTCCCGGCCTGGTCGCCTGAGCCACCAACAGGCCAGGCACTGAAACGCCATGATCGACGTTGATCTGGACTTTCTGTATGGCTGGATGAACGCCTTCATCTGGCCCTTTGTACGCATTCTTGCACTGATTGGTGCCGCGCCGTTCTTCGGGGAATCCTCCATTCCCGTGCGCCTGAAAGTCGCCTACGCAGCGCTGATCACCATTTTGATCACGCCCGCCATTGGGCCGCTTCCTGACCTACCCACCGGATCCTGGGCCAGTCTGGCACTGATTCTCCAGCAGATACTGATTGGCGTTTCCATGGGTCTGGTGATTCGGATCGTGTTTGGCGCTGTGATTACCGCCGGCGAGTTCATTGGTCTGCAAATGGGGCTGGCCTTTGCTTCCTTCTTTGACCCGGCAACCGGCGCCAATACGGCAGTCTTGTCACGCCTGCTCAATGTGGTGGCCATGCTGTTGTTTCTGGCTTTCAACGGCCATCTGATCGTGCTGGCTACCCTTGTAAACTCATTTGAGGCCCTGCCCATCACGGCCAGCCCGATTCTCAATCCTGATGGCTGGGGCATCTTGTTTGAGTGGAGTGCCCAGGTGATGGTGTCGGGCATGCTGCTTGCCCTGCCACTGATCATGATCCTGCTCACCATCAGTCTGTCCATGGGCATACTCAATCGCACGGCCCAGCAACTCTCGGTCTTTGCAGTGGGCTTCCCCATCAGTCTCATGACTGGCCTGATCCTGCTGGCAGTTGTGGTTCCACAGACGGCCCCCTTCATGGAACAGTTCTTTGAAGAAAGCTATCAGGCGATGGCCAGGATGATTTTTCAACTGGCCCCCTGAGTCCTCGGGCCTCAGCTCAGCCTTTCAGACGGCTCGCTGAAGGGCTGGTGATGGCAAGGATCAGGGCTGAGCGTTACCAGGAATCACGATGAGTTCGGAACCGGTTGACTCGCCAAGTGGCACGGCCTGGGGTGCGCCAGCGGGCTGGGAAGCGACTGGCTGACTAGCGCTTGCCGGTTGCACTGCCGTTGACGTGGCGGGATGATGGGACTTGCCGATTTTCTGTTCGGCCATGGGCACGTTATTGCTCTTGACGATACGCCGGAAGACCCCAGTCTCGTCAAAATACAGCCAGAGCTCGCGGTTGTAGTAGATGGCGTCGGTGAGCAGAGAAGAATGATGTGCCCAGCGCGCGGTGGCGGCGCCATTTTTCTGCCGATACACATCGGTGGGCTCGGACTTGAGCAGGGCACTGGCCTCGTCCAGCGTGGTCTGCCCTGGAATGAGCAAGTCCATCGAGGAAGTATCGAAGGTGGTCCCCGACGTGGTGCAGGCAGCCAAACCGACGACAAGGACGAAAGCGGCCAGGCGACGCAGCCACAACAGCCAGGCGGACACCAGTCTTGCAGGACCGTTTTCTGGAATGACCGGACGCATCAGCGGTTGGCCAGGTTGAACATGCTGGTGCCCTGGATCTTGCGAAAGGCCAGCGAAGCGGCCTCCAGCGCCGATTTGCGCAACTCCAGCTGGGTGGTGGCTTCGTAGTAGTCAAGGTCTTCGAGACGCGACAGCTGATCGCGATAGCTCAGGCGGCGCATGTCGCCGTTGTCATCGAGCGCTTCGATTTCATTGAGTCGGGCACCCACCGAGGCGCGAACTGTCAACACATTGTCGTAAGCGATGTCCATGCGCTGGATGGTGGAATTCAGCATGTTGCGAAACTCGGTTGCGCCGGTTGCACTGCCCTCCTGGGGGCTCTTGAGCGCTGCAATAATGGCATCCAGTGTCTTGAACATGTTGAGCTCGTCGCTGGCCTCTTTGGTAGAACGGACACTGAAGGTATCACCCGCTTCCGGCTTGCCGGACAGGCTGACCTGAACACCGTGCGGCAGCTGAATGAGATTATCCTGCCCGGGGGTGATGGTTTCTGTAACCGGTGCACCTACCGGATTATCCTGGGCGTCGTAAACGGTTATTTCAACTTCTGTGTCTGATGTGAATGCAAGCGCGTAGCGGTAGTCCGGATTCATGGCGGCCGCATCAAATACCGCGGCCTTGCCAATGATGCTGCTACCAGTGTTGTTGCTGGGCTGTCCAAAGTCGCTGCCAGCCGCCGTCAGGAACTTGGTGACGCCGGGTGTGGCGCGGGCAAAGATGTCGCTGCCGACATCAGATGACGGCATGCGACGTGTCTGATCCAGCTGAATGTTGCGTTGTGCGTCATCGCCAATATAGTTGCCCGTGACTTCATCAAAGGCGGGCGTTGAACCCAGCGAGCCCGAAAACAGATGCTGGCCGTTGCCGTCGGTGGCGTTGGCCAGCTCGAGAAGGTTGCCACGAGCCTGCTCAAGCACGCCAGCCAGCGATAGCCTGTCGGCATCCGCCAGGCTGCCGTTACCCGCCTCCACCAGACGGGTCTTGATATCCTGGACCAGAGTCGTGACCGAATTCAGAGTTTCTTCCGCTGTACCCAGCTTGCTGGTAGCGATGGCGCGGTTTTCGGCAAACCGGTTGTTCATGGAATGAGACTGGCCGATATTGATGGCCTCGGCCGCGGCCAGGGGATCATCAGACGGGTTCACCATACGCTGGCCCGTACCGATTTGCTGAAACAGATGCAGCAAGTCAGATTGCTGGGCGTTGATGGAATTCAGGCCGGTCTGAAAATACAGGGCAGAACTGATACGCATGGTGGTGTCCTAATCAGCGGGCTCAGGCACGCAGGCCAAGCACGGTATCAAACAGGGTGGAACTGACGTCAATCAGGCGGGAGGCGGCACGAAACTGCTCCTGATAGCGATCCAGATAGACGTATTCTTCGTCCAGGTTGACGCCCGAAACCGCTTGCTGGGCGGCGTAGTTTTGCTGGATCAGGCTTTCCTGGGCCTTGAGCGCCGTGGAATTTTGCTGGGTAAGCACCCCCACGCGGTTGACGAGTTGGGAATAGGCTTCGTTGAAGCTCATGGCACCGCCGCCCAGGGTCTTTTCGCTTTGCAGGGCAGCCAGCCGCAGGGCGTTTTCACCATTGGCGCTGCCTGTGCCCGGGTCTGCAGCAGCAATCTTTGCCGGATCACTGATGGCCAGGCTGATTTCGCCGGCAGCACCACGGGTGGGCTGGATCAGCCAGGAATCACCGTCTTCGACATCAGTGACATCAGGCAGGGTGATTTCAAGGCCCTCAAGCGTGTGAGTCTGGTTGGGCGCCAGCGGGCCCAGTTGAACGTTGTCTGGCAGGCGGGTAACCAGAAATTGGTTGTTGGCTTCGTCGACTTCGATGCGATAGTCTTGCCCCGAGAGGCCGTCAATGCTTTGAAAACGGACATCCAGATTGGGCGAGTTGGCGTCGTTTCCGCCGTGTGGAATGACACGCGGGCCACCCATGTTGAAGAAATCCTCGCCCGTGTTGTTGTTCAGGTCTTCGCCCTGGCCATGCACGTCATTAATGGCCCGGCCAATGCCAATGGCCACTCGACCCAGCTCGTTCTGGGCAGGGTCCAGTGCCTCGCGCCGATATTGGAGCAAGCCACCCAGCCGACCACCTGTGATACGGTGTTCTTCAACCTCTACGGTGGTGGGCGCATGGCCCGCTGCTGCAGGCAAGGTATAGGAAACGGCCAGCTTGCGGGGATCATCGGCGGCAGGCTGCGTCGCCAGGGGATAGACATTGCTGGCTCCCAGCAACACCTGTCCGCTGCCCAGGATGAGGTTAAGGTTACCGTCTTGTTCGGAGCCACGGACATCGACCAGTTCGTTCAGCTCGGCAAAGAGCTGGTCACGCTGATCGAGCAAATCATTGGGTTCGTGTTGATTGCCAGAGGCCCGTGCCACACGGATTTGCTGGTTGAGATCCTGGATACGCTCGGCATAGCTGTTGATCTGCTTGACGACAGTGTTGATCTGGGTGTTGATGTTTTCACGTTGTTCGTCCAGGAACCGGTTGGCGTCGTTCAGTTG
>DATGUI010000015.1:0-14452 GCA_035301405.1 Burkholderiaceae bacterium | reverse complement strand
TTAAGAAACTGTTGTGTGGTCCCAAACAGGGACGGACGTCCGGGCGCATCCCGGTGTCCAAGTACTTCTATCCACCCGCGATCTTGCAAGGTGCGCATGATGGGCGTGGACACCGACACACCTCGAATGTCTTCGATGTCTCCGCGCGTGACAGGCTGGTGCCAGGCAACGATGGCCAGGGTCTCGAGCAAGGCACGCGAGTAACGCAGTGGTCGCCGGGCCTCCAGGCGGTCAAGAAAAACCTGCATGTCGGGCCGGCTTTGAAACTGCCAGCCGCCTGCCACTTCGACCAGCGCCAGACCCTTGTCTTCCCATGCCTGCTGCAGGTCGGTCAGGTGTTTGCGCAAGTCAGAGGCTGTCATGGCAGGCACGGTGGCGGCGTCCTCTTCACTGAAAACTTGCAACAGCGCCTTCAGTGACACGGGGCCACCGCTGCACAGCAGGATGGTCTCCAATATGCGGTGCACGGCCTGCGCTGACATCAGGTTCTCGCCACCTGTCCATGCTACATCGGACATGCACGATATCCATAAGGCACGGCATGCCATTCATGGGACATGGACTTGGAATCCGAAGTTACTTGCATTTTAAATTTGAACGGGTTAATATTATGTCTTTGCCGCGGGGTGGAGCAGTTCGGTAGCTCGTCGGGCTCATAACCCGAAGGTCGTAGGTTCAAATCCTGCCCCCGCAACCAAGATACCAGCAAGCCGGGTGCCGCAGCGCATCCGGCTTGCTTTTTTTGTGTCTGTGCTCTTGCTGTAGCAGTGATATGGATAGACCATTGAAAATCGCACTTGTATAGGTAAGAGTACGGCACGAATGGATGTGCAACACGCTGCAATTGCAGCAGCAGAAATCACCTCTGCTGGCCATACGGACATATTCAGATTTTTGTGTGGATGAGCCGCAATCCCAGGCAACCAGACCATATTTATGAAGACCGGCCCTGACAGGCGTGACGCCAATCAACCAGGGCTGACAATATGGTTTTACATGGTTCTGCAAAGATCCTGATGGCAGGAAAACATGCGCCAGGGCCAATGCCAGGGCAGCAGGCTGGTGACACGGTTGCCTACATTAAAACATCGGGTTTCCATCTATGCAAGCACCTGATCATGGGCAGCCACTGCCACAGGTCACCGATGTTGCCTGCATGAAACAGTTCAGCTGTCGGTATCGGAGTCTGATTTGGTATCGGGAGGCGGAAACGGAAAACCGGCAAACATGTTGCGGGTTTGCTCCTGCAACTGATCTTGCATCTGCACAAAGACATTCTTGCTCTGGTCGATGTAGTTGCTCATCATGTTTTGCAGGATGGGCGTCTGTACGCTCATGAACTGAGCCCAGGCCTCGGAACCCATTTGTTTGCTGACCAACCCTCGGGACTGCTCAGCCATGCGTTCCTGGATATCAATGAAGGCCTTGATGTTCTGTTCCAGAAATGTCCCCATGACCCCCTGCATGGCGTGACCGTAGAAACGAATGATCTGAGCCAGCGCCTCCGCCGAAAACATGGGCATGCCAGCCGTTTCTTCTTCCAGAATGATCTGCAGCAGAATGGCCCGCGTGATGTCCTCTTCAGTCTTGCTGTCAATGACTTTGATGGTCTGATTCTGAAGGACGAGATCCTTGACATTGCCAAGGGTAATGTAGGCACTGTTTTCAGTATCGTAGAGGCGCCGGTTGGGGTACTTTTTGATCAGACGCGGTGTAACGGGTGAAGAAGATTGGGTCATGAGGTACAAACATCAAGGGTGAAGAACTGAAAGCAGGAAAGCGTGGAAAAATCAACCCATATGCAGCCCGCCATTCAGGGAAAAATCGGCGCCTGTGGAAAATCCGGAGTCCTCGGAAGCCAGCCAGGCGACGATGGATGCGATTTCTTCAGGAGTGCCCAGGCGCTTGACCGGAATGGTGGCAACGATTTTCTCCAGGACATCAGGGCGGATCGCCTTGACCATGTCAGTGCCAATATAACCGGGTGATACCGTATTGACCGTGACACCCTTGTTGGCAACTTCTTGGGCCAGCGCCATGGTAAAGCCGTGAATGCCGGCCTTGGCAGTGGAATAGTTGGTTTGCCCGAACTGACCCTTCTGGCCATTCACAGAGCTGATGTTGATGATGCGACCCCACCCACGCTCCAGCATGCCATCAAGCACCTGCTTGGTGACGTTGAACAGACTGTTGAGGTTGGTGTCGATAACTGCACGCCAGTCTTCATGGGACATCTTGCGGAACAGGCCATCGCGCGTGATACCGGCGTTATTGACCAGCACGTCGATGGGGCCGTGGTCATCGACAATCTTGGCAAAGGCGGCCTCGGTGGAGTCCCAGTCGGCCACATTGCCCACCGAAGCATGAAAGGTATAGCCCAATGCCGATTGGGCATCAAGCCATTGTTCGTAATCACGGCTGGGGCCGCATCCGGCAATGACGGTGTAGCCATCGCGCGACAGGCGCTGACAAATGGATGTACCAATGCCTCCCATGCCACCCGTGACATAAGCAATTCTTGCACTCATGATGAATCTCCTGTTGACATTGTTGTTGGGTAAAACAATTGAAACGGCCACATGGATGGATCAGGGTTCAGCCTTGACCAGAACATAACGACCCGGCGCCGGTTCAATAACCGGAAAGGCAGGTGATCCTGGCTGGGCTGGGGGCGTGACAAGATGCCCACTGTACGTGCTTAACCATTGTATCCAGTCAGGCCACCAGCTGCCGGCATATTCAGTGGCGGCTGTCTCGGCGTCATCGACTGACGGGGCTGGCTGCCCGGGAGCGACGGCATCGGCCAGAACCCAATAACTGCGCCGCCCTCTTGAGGGATGATTGATGACGCCAGCGATGTGCCCCGACGCACCCATGACAAAACGCCGCTGGCCACGGAGCAGGTGCATGGAATCGTATGCGCCCTGCCACGGAACGATGTGATCCTCGCGCGAGGCGTAGACATAGGCAGGGACGTTGATGGTGGAAAAATCCAGCGGTATGCCGTCTATGACAACCTTGCCGGGCGTGGCGAGGTTGTTTTCCAGATAGGTATTGCGGAAATACCAGGCAAAGAACGGCCCGGGAAGGTTGGTGCCGTCGGCATTCCAGTAGAGCAGATCAAAGGCCGGGGGCGCCTCACCCATGAGGTAATTGCTGCTGACGTAGTTCCAGACAAGCTCACCGGGCCGCAGGAAGGAAAATGTGGTCGCCAGCTCGCGAGCCGGCATCAGCCCGCCGGACCCCAGTTGCAGGTCGCGCAGGCTGGCGTGTTGCTCGTCGACAAACACATTGAGCACGCCTGCCGTGGTGAAATCGAGCAGGGAGGTCAGCAAGGTCAGGGAATGCACGGGCTGCCTGCCCTGCCCCCGTGCAAGCGCCAGGGCGCTGGTGAGCATGGTACCGCCCACACAGAACCCGAGGGCGTTGACCTGGTCTTGCCCGGAAAACTGGCGCACCATGTCAATGGCAGTCAGCACACCGTGCTGGAGGTAGTCGCCCCAGGTGGCGCGCTGGATGTGATCGGTATCGGTGGCAAGCGGGTTGCGCCATGACACCAGGAAAACCGTGAAACCCTGCTCGACGGCGTAGTTCACAAAGGAATTGTCGGGCTGGAGATCAAGAATGTAATATTTATTGATGCAGGGCGGCACAATGACCAGCGGGCGTGAATAGACCTGGCTGGTCTGTGGCGTGTACTGGATCACCTGCATGAGGGCGTTTTCAAAGATGACATGCCCAGGCGTGATAGCCACATTGATACCCACCTGGAAAGCGTCTTCGTCCGTCTGGGTCATTCGTCCCTTTTGCAGATCAGTGAACAACTGTTGCACACCTTGGGCAATGGACTGGCCGCCGGTTTCCAGCGCCTTTTGTTGCGCCTGCGGATTGGTCAGCAGGAAATTGGCCGGTGACATGGCTTGCGTCCATTGCATGACGTTGAATCGCAGGCGCTCGCGGGTGGCGTCATCGACCTGGGCGGCGTCAACCAATTCCTCCAGCGCCTGCGAACCCAGCAGGTAGGCATGCGCCAGACCCGCAAATACCGGATTCGCCGACCACGCGGCATCCCGAAAGCGACGATCGGCAGGAGCTTCCAGCTGCCCCTGGGAGACCTGCTCCTGGAGGCCGGCCCACGCCTGCATGAAGCGCTCGCGAATGGCGTTGAGCTCAGTGACGGGTATGGACATGGATGGCCATGCGGAAGAAGAGAACGGATCCATTTAATGCTCCTGCCAACAACAACGATCTATGACTACATATTTAACTACCTGTGCGGGACTGTCAATGAGGGTAAATGGTTAGCGCCTTGCAACCAGACTACCGTTACCTGACGGCCGGTACGGGGGTTGCGGCGATAGGAGTGGAACCAGTCAGCGCGTCGCCATGTGCACTGGCCTGAAATATCGACACGGCCCACCCCAGCGCGCTGCAGACGATAGCGTGCCAGCCCCTGGAGATCGGCCAGCCACTTCCCTTGCCGAACACCCGGAAGAAAAAACATCTGGCAGGCGGAATCGGATGTCGTGAAGGCCCGATAGACATCGGCACCCACCTCAAAATGAGGCTGCGTGATGGACGGGCCGATCCAGGCCCGCCATTGTGTGTCCGTCGCAGTATTGACCTCGTGCAAGGCAGCCAGTGCCGCCTCCAGCACGCCGGCGGCAAGGCCCCGCCATCCTGCGTGCACAAGGCCTGCAAGACGACCACGGGAACAACCCAGCACCACAGGCAGGCAGTCAGCGGTCACGATGCTCAACACCCTGTTTTTTCTGATGGTGATCAGTGCATCAGCCTGCGGCAAGATGGCCGTAGCGCCAGCCGTCTGAATATCCGCTTCGTTGACCACCTGTGTACCGTGTACCTGAGCCAGCCAACTGACCGGCCCGGGAAGCGTATCCTCCAGTCGCCTTCGATCAGTCTGATCGGCCAGGTCCAGGGCCGGTAGAGCACCGTTGCGCCCCGCGAGACGCGTGGTCGTGAACATGGCCAGGCCGGGCCAGTGCGGGCCTGACACCACAGGCAGACCCTGATGCAAAGACAGCGGTGAACCGGCAGTCTGGCCGCGCGGCTCCGATACCGTCAACGTCAGCCCGGCCATGCGTGCGCTCTCAGGGCGGTGAAGTCCCCAGGCCAACCGGCTTCAAACTGGCACTGGCGACCCGACTGGAAATCGGTAAACGACAACTGACGGGCATGCAGCATTTGTCGGGGGAACAATGGATGACGCCGCCCGCCGTAAAGAACATCTCCCAGCAGAGGATAGCCCAGGGCAGCCAGATGCACCCGGATCTGATGCGTGCGCCCGGTGTGCAGTGCGCAGCGGACTTCGGTCAGTTCACCCACATCGGAGAGCCTGGCCACGCGGCCAGCCACATAGTGCGTGAGTGCCGGCTTGGGCGCCAGGGGCGAGCGTGTTGTCATGCGAACGGCCACGCGACGATCGCGTCCAATAGGCAGGTCAATGGCCGCTCCACCCTTCAGCCGTCCATGAACAAATGCCTGATACTGGCGACCAACGGTACGGGCCTGCAACTGCCGTACCAGGTCGGTATGAGCGCGCTCGTGCCGGGCCACGACCATGATGCCAGACGTGTCTTTGTCAAGCCGGTGGACGATGCCCGCGCGCGATACACCATCAAGCTCGGGATAATGATAAAGTAAGGCGTTCAGGAGGGTACCCTGCCAGTTTCCGGCACCCGGATGAGTGACCATGCCGGCAGGTTTATCGACAACAATCCAGTCGGGGCTTTCAGCAATAACCGTCAAATCAATATTTTCGGGTTCAAATGCCAGTTCAGCCTGGTCGGGCTGCTCGTATACAACAATGCAGTCCCCTGACTGCACAGGCTGACGAACCTTCGCAACCTGCCCATTAACCTGCACATGACCATCATGAATCCAGCCCTGCAAACGGCGCCGCGAAAATTCCGGCATCAATTGTGCCAACACCTTGTCCAGACGTTCAGGCTGCTGCTGCGCTGGCACCCGATATTGCCGCATCGATTGGCCGCTGGCGTTTTTGTGCATCGTTTCTTTATCAGGCATGGCGTCTAATCATATAATCTGTCTGCCATGCTAACACCAAGGATATCTCTGTGAACCGCCTTTCCCAGATTGCCACTCGTTTTCTCCATAGCCGTCTCTTGTGCCAGGCCCTGTTTGTTCTGGTTCTTGCCATCCTGCTGGCCGGTTGCGGCAGCACCAGCAAGAGCGAACATGACAAGACGGCCGGCTGGAGTGCAGAACGCCTGTACGACGATGCCCGCGAGGAAATGGCCGCAGGAAACTGGAACAGCGCCCGCGACCGTCTGGAGTCCATCGAAGCGCGTTTCCCCTTTGGTGTACACGCCCAGCAGGCACTGATCGACCAGGCGTATGTCAACTGGAAAGACGAAGAACCCGAGCAGGCGCTGGCTGCCATTGATCGTTTCGAGCAGCAGTATCCCAACCATCCCGGATACGACTACATGCTCTACCTGAAAGGCCTGATTACCTTCACGCCACCCAGTGCTGCCTTCAGCCGGGTCACCAAGCAGGATCCCTCCGAACGTGACCCCAAAGGCCTGCGCGAATCCTACGACTCGTTCAATGAGCTGATTGATCGCTACCCCGACAGCCGCTACAGCCGCGACGCCAGGAAGCGCGTTGCCTGGCTGGTCAACACCATTGCCGAAAACGAGGTTCACGTGGCCCGCTATTATTACGAGCGCGAAGCCTACGTGGCCGCCATCAACCGCAGCAAGACCGTGTTGTCTGATTTTGACAGCGTGCCGGCGGCCGAGCAGGCGCTCTACATCATGATGATGTCATACGACAAACTGGGCCTGGAAGACCTGCGTGATGACACCCGCCGGGTTCTGGATACCAACTACCCCGATACCGAGCTTCATGAGACCGGCCTGAAAAAATCAAGAAGTTACTGGAATCCCATCAACTGGTTCTAGCCACAAAAGCCAGAGCGGTGTCTGCCTCGCGTGTGCGGGAAAAAGGCGGCAGACCCCGCCACAGCAACTTGCCATAGGGCTTGTCAACCAGCCGCGTATCACCCACCATGAGCACACCCGTATCGGTTTCCGAACGGATCAGCCGGCCGGCACCCTGCTTGAGGGCAATGGCGGCCGCTGGCAACTGATGCAGCATGAAGGGGTTGCCGCCCTCCTGGCGGCAGCGGTTCAGGCGAGCTTCCAGCACCGGATCGTCCGGCGGTGCGAAGGGAAGCTTGTCAATGGCCAGCAACGACAGGGCCTGTCCGGGAACATCCACGCCCTCCCAGAAGCTGGCACTGCCCACCAGTATCGCCTGACCGTTCTGGCGAAACTGCTCAAGCAGCACACCGCGCGCCTGTTCACCCTGTTGCAGCACGAGTCGCTCTGACCCCTCTTGAGCCAGACGATCGGCCAGTTGCCCGGCAATGCGTTCGACAGCACGCAATGTGGTGCATAGAACCATGACGCCACCCTGAACCTGACGGACCAGTGGATAAAGCACCTCGACAAAGGCATCGGTAAATCCGGGATGACTGGGCAGGGGCAGGTTTTCAGGTACATACAGCAGGGCCTGCCGCGCATAGTCAAAAGGGGATTCCCAGCATTGCCCTGCCGCATCGTCCAGGCCCAGCTGCTGCTGAAAGTGGCTGAAATCCCCCTTGAGCGAAAGCGTGGCCGAGGTGAATATCCAGGCTTGCTCGTCGGGACGCTGTCCGGTAAACATCGATGCGACCCGAAGCGGCGCACGGTGCAGGCGCAAATGCTTTTGGCTGAGCTCCAGCCAGCGTACCGCTTCGGCGCCCTCTTCGTCGGGTGCGCACCAGGCAGAAAGACGCTCGTGAAGACCCAGCACGGTCTGTGCTGCGGCATTCAGATCGGGATGCGCTTCGGCAACGCTGCCCAATGCATCCAGAAGGCTGTCGATGGAAGCGATCAACGTATCCAGGCGGTCCTCGATGGCCGGCGCATCGGGCAATCGGTCACGGGTCGCCCGCCGGCCTGGGAGGCGCTCAACCCCGGCAGCCTGCAAGCGCAGTTCCCGGGTTGCCGTTTCCAGGCCCTGCGTGAGGGCATCCCACGGGGCCGTGCCTGGGGCATGGGCATTGCCGGCACCCCGCGCACCCTGCGCAGCCTCAAGCAATTGCCAGGACGATACGCTGTCACCCAGAAAACGCGTGGCCACCTCCGGCACCTGGTGGGCCTCGTCAAACACGACCACATCAGACTCGGGCAGCAGCTCGCCCGCACCCGCTTCGCGCAGGGCCAGGTCAGCCATGTACAAGGCGTGATTGATCACGACAATATCGGCATCCTGGGCGCGCCGGCGCGCCTTGAGAACAAAGCAGTCCTTGACAAACGGACACTCCTGGCCGAGGCAGTTCTCACGCGTGGACGTGACACGATTCCAGAGCTCGGCGGTCTCGGGCACCTCGGCCAGCTCGGCCTTGTCCCCGCTATCGGATAGCTGTGCAAAGCGTTCGATGGCGCGCAGCTGCGGTATCTGGGTACGCGATGTCAGGGCACGATCATCGTGCAGCGTCCGGTCAAGGTAATAGTGACAGACGTAATTGCTGCGACCCTTGAGCAGGGCGACTTTCAGGGACAGGGCCAGCGCCGCTTTCAACTCGGGGATATCCCGGTGGAACAATTGGTCCTGCAAGGTCCTTGTACCCGTGGAAACCAGAACTTTCACGTCTGCCAGAAAGGCAGGAACCAGATATGCCCATGTCTTGCCGGTGCCCGTACCGGCCTCGGCCACCAGCGTTCCGCGCTCGTGAATGGTCTGCATGACAGCTTGCGCAAGCGCGAATTGGGAGTCACGTGGCTGGTAGCTTGCAAAGGCCTCGGCAAGCGGGCCATCGGGTAAAAACACATCGGCAAGGGCAAGCGTTGACATGATAAATATACAAACCTATTAAAATACGCTGCCCTATTGTAGTTTTTCAAGATTTTCATGAGTGATACTACCCACACGACTGACACGGTTGATCAGCATATTGCTGGCCAGCTTGCCCAAGCGCTCTCCATCCGCCCGGCGCAGGTCATGGCTACCATCGACTTGCTTGATGAAGGCGCCACCGTCCCGTTCATTGCCCGCTACCGCAAGGAGCATACCGGCGGGCTGGATGACACGACACTGCGCGAGCTTGCGCAACGTCTGGCCTATCTGCGCGAACTTGAAGAGCGCCGGCAGGTCGTGCTGGCCTCCATAGCGGAACAGGGAAAGCTCACGCCGAAGCTGAAAGAGCAGCTTGTTTCTGCAGACAGCAAACAGCGTCTGGAAGATCTGTACGCGCCCTATCGACCCAGGCGCCGTACGCGTGCACAGATTGCCCGTGAAGCCGGCCTGGAGCGTCTTGTGACAGAGATCCTGGCGGATCCCACCTGCACCCCCCTCGAACTGGCTCGGGCGCACGTACAGCCTGACACGTCGTTCAACGATGCCCGGGCCACCCTGAACGGCGCTCGCGACATCCTGGCCGAGACCTGGTCGGAAGAGGCCGACCTGCTTGCCAGCCTGCGCAACACGCTCTGGAACCAGGGTCGGCTCTATTCTGCTGCCATCGAAGGCAAGGAAAACGAGGGCGCCAACTTCAAGGACTGGTTTGATTTCAGTGAACCCCTGCAGCGTGTGCCCTCGCACCGTGCACTGGCCATGCTGCGGGGCCGCCAGCAAGGCGTGCTCAAGCTGACCATCGGGCTGTCACCCGAGCAGGAGGCCATGCAGCCCCATCCCTGCGTGCAACGTATCGCCACCCAGCTCGACATCCCTGCCGGATTTGATGCACAGGCGTCTGCCCGCGCGGTCTGGCTGGCGGAGGTATGCCGCTGGACCTGGCGCGTACGCCTCTTGCCTGCCTTTGAAACAGAACTGCTGACGCGGGTGCGCGAAACCGCCGAGCAAGAGGCCATTCGCGTGTTTGCAGACAACCTGAAAGATCTGCTGCTGGCAGCGCCGGCTGGCCCGCGCACGGTACTGGGGCTGGACCCGGGCATACGGACCGGCGTCAAGATGGCGGCCATTGATACCACCGGCAAAGTACTCGAAACCAATACCATCTACCCGTTCCAGCCCCGCAACGATCGCCATGGCAGCCTGACCACCTTGACGCGTCTCGTCCGTGAACACCGAATCGAGCTTGTCGCCATTGGCAACGGAACGGCATCCCGGGAGACCGAAAAGCTGATCCGCGAACTGAAAGCCGCCCTCCCCGACCATCCGTTTCAGCACATTGTGGTGTCCGAAGCGGGTGCTTCCGTCTACTCGGCATCCGAAGCGGCGGCGCAGGAACTGCCTGATATGGACGTCAGCCTGCGTGGTGCGGTGTCCATCGCCAGGCGCCTGCAAGACCCGCTGGCTGAACTGGTCAAGATAGAACCCAAAGCCATTGGCGTGGGCCAGTATCAGCACGACGTCAGTCAGCGCCAACTGGCGCAATCCCTGGATCACGTCATAGAGGACTGTGTCAACGCCGTCGGTGTGAACGTCAATACGGCTTCGCCAGCATTGCTGAGCCGGGTATCGGGTCTGAGCACCACCGTCGCTTCCAACATCGTGCAGTGGCGGAATCAGCATGGTGCCTTCAATACGCGCAAGGCACTGCTGGAGGTTCCGCGCTTCGGTCCCAAGACCTTCGAACAGGCAGCAGGCTTTCTGCGCATCCCTGATGGCAGCAACCCACTGGACCGATCAGCCGTCCATCCTGAGGCTTACGAACTGGCCCAACGCATTCTGGATCGCATTGGTGCGAGCGCAGCACAGGTCATGGGACAGACTGATGCACTCAAGGCGCTGTCCCCAAAGGAATTCATTGATGACCGCTTTGGCCTGCCTACTGTCAAGGACATCTTTTCCGAGCTTGAGAAGCCCGGCAGGGATCCGCGCCCGGCGTTCAGTACCGTGGAGTTTACCGAGGGCATTGCCAGCATGGCTGACCTCAAGCCCGGCATGCAGGTCGAAGGCGTGGTCAGCAATGTGGCCAATTTCGGTGCCTTTGTGGATATCGGCATCGGGCAGGATGGGCTCGTTCACATCTCGGCGCTGGCAGACCGCTTTGTGAAGGACCCGCGTGATGTCGTGCGGGTTGGCCAGCGTGTGACCGTACGCGTGATGGAAGTCGATACCGAACGCAAGCGCGTTGCGCTGAGCATGCGCAGCGATGATGAGCCCGGCAACCGGTCCAGGGCAGACACACGCAAGCCGCGAGGACAGGCACAGGAGCGGGGCAAGGATGCGCGGGGCAAGGACGCTCGCAGCAACACAGGTGGCAAGCACACCTCAAAATCCGCATCGGCACGCAAACCGCGTGGCGCTGCGGCGGGACGCAAACCTGCCGAACCGGGGGATAGCGCCATGGCGGCCGCGTTTGCCCGGCTGCGCGCTGGCCGGGACTGACCCGAGTGCCCGGCCCGGTTCCCCGGGCCGGTCGGAATGCTGCTGGGCCAGGTGCCCGACTGACCGGTTTTGCAGCGTGTCTGGCCCTGGATAGCGAGTCAGTCGTCCGCTGCCTGCTCGGCCATGGAGGCCAGGCTTTCGCGGACGCGATCGACCCGATCCGCCGGAAAATGACAAACAGGCATTGCCTCGAACACAATGGTGGCCGTATCGTTGTCCTGCTGCAGCCAGTCATCAGGCAGGCCCTGCTGCAGGCTGCGCATCACGTAGCCGCAGTGCTTGGGGTCGGAAAATGCCTCGGATACGAAAAGTTCAGCATCCGCGCGGTCAAACAGCCGGAAGCGAAACTGCCCGTCGGCTTCCCGAAACGAGACAAAACGTGCCCGCTCTGCACGCGATGTGGTGTCAGAAACGGCTGGCCGGGCTTGCTGCGCGGTCTGGCACAGCCCCACGGCCTGTCGCAAACGTTCGATAAATGGTCGCGATATGGCACGTGCCTTGTCAGCGCCAGCCTGAAGGACATCCTCAATATGATCGGGCCGGGCGATGAGCTCGTGATAGTGTTCACGCATGGGCGCAATCTGCTCATTGATGCAGTCGAACAGACGCTGCTTGGCATCACCCCAGCCCAGCCCGTCCATGAGCTCGGCACGAAAATCCCCGGCTTGCTCTGGTGTGGCAAAGGCCTGGTACAGCATGTACAGATGCGAACTGTCTGCATCCTTGGGTTCGCCTGGCTGGCGGGAATCCGTGACAATCCGGGAGATGGCTGACTTCAGTGCCTTGGCATCACCTTCAAACAGGGGAATGGTGTTGTCATAGCTTTTGGACATCTTGCGGCCGTCCAGCCCGGGCAGCGTGGCCACGTGATCATCGATCTGGACATCAGGAAGCACGAACAAGTCCTCCCCTGCCCCGTACAGATGGTTGAAGCGTTGTGCGATGTCGCGTGTCATCTCCAGGTGCTGGATCTGGTCGCGGCCAACCGGCACGCGGTTGGCATTGAACATGAGGATGTCGGCGGCCATCAGGACGGGATAGGAAAACAGCCCCATGGTGACGCCGTCGTCCGGCTCGATCTCGCGCTCGGTGTTGACATCGACCGCCGCCTTGTAGGCGTGTGCCCGGTTCATCAGGCCCTTGGCCGTTACACAGGCAAGCATCCAGCAAAGCTCGGGAATTTCTGGAATATCTGACTGGCGGTAAAAAGTGACCTGGTCCGGATTCAGCCCGGCAGCCAGCCAGGTGGCGGCAATCTCGAGGCGCGAGCGGGCAACCCTTTCGGGGCGGTCGCATTTCACCAGCGCGTGATAATCCGCCAGGAAGAAGAAGGCGTCGACGTCCTCCTGCTCGCTTGCCTGCACGGAGGGCCGGATGGCGCCGGCATAGTTGCCCAGATGCGGGGTACCGGAGGTCGTGATACCCGTCAATACTCGAATGCTCATAATGTGCGTGTCTTTGAAGTTCAACCCTGGAAACGGCAATCCTAGAGGACAACCGCATCCCGCCGTTCTGCCTGAAGGTATTCAAGCGTCTGCATTTCCATGATGCGGGAAACGGTACGATGAAACTCGTTGGCCATGGGGCCTTCCGTGTACAGTTCATCGGGGGGACAGGCTGCCGACAGGATCAGTTTGACTTTGTGATCGTATAGTACATCGACCAGCCAGGTAAAGCGCCTTGCCTCGGACGCATGGCGTGGCCCCATGCAGGGAACATCCGAAACAATAATGGTCTGAAAGCGGCTGGCAAGTTCCAGATAGTCATTCTGGGAGCGCGGCCCGCCACACAGGGTGTCAAAGTCAAACCACACGATGTTGCCACCCCGTGCCACGGCCTGTAACTGGCGATGTTCGACAGTCAGCACGGGCTCCATGGGCGCCGTATCCAGCAATCGATCAAAGGTCTGCTGCAGGGTGCTGCGGGTCTCGGGTGTCAGTGGATGCAGATAGGCCCGGACTTCGGCCAGGGTCTGGCGACGATAATCAATGCCCGCATCCACGTTCAGGACATCCATGCGTTTGTAGATCAGGTCAATGGCAGGCAGGATGCGGTCGCGGTGCAAGCCATCGGGGTACAGGCCGGCCGGCTCGTAGTTGGATGTCATGACAAACGATGTGCCCAGCTCGAACAGCCGCAGCAGCAGCCGATAGAGAATCATGGCATCGGCGACATCCGACACATGGAATTCGTCGAAACAGATAAGACGATAGCGCTCGGCCACGCGTCGGGCGACTTCATCCAGCGGATCGGGAAGGCCGCGGACTTCAGTGAGCTCGGCGTGTACGCCGCGCATGAACTCATGAAAATGCAGGCGCCCCTTGCGACGCAGGGGCACCGTTGTATAGAAGGCATCCATGAGAAAGCTTTTGCCGCGCCCGACACCCCCCCATAGATAAACCCCACGGGGCACGTCTGGCCGGCTGAACAGCCGCCGGATACGCGTTGAACGCGCCTGTCTGAACACCAGCCAGTCGTCGTAAAACTGCTGCAGCCGGTCTACCGCAGCAGATTGCGCGGCATCCGTCTGAAAGCCGCGCTCCTGAAGCGCCCTCTTGTAATACTCGCGGACACTCATCCTGTTTAAAAGTTGAGTGTGCGCTTGTCGACAGCCAGCGCGGCTTCCTTCATGGACTCGGACAGCGTTGGGTGGGCGTGGCAAATGCGGGCGATGTCTTCTGCCGCCCCGCGGAATGCCATGATGGCCGTGGCTTCGGCGATAAGCTCGGACGCCTGCGGACCAACAATGTGCACCCCGAGTACTTCGTCGGTCGTGGTGTCGGCCAGGATCTTGACGAAACCGGTGGTGTCACCCAGGGCACGGGCCCGGCCATTGGCCATGAACGGGAAACTGCCCGCGCGGTAATCGCGGCCTGCCGACTTGAGCTGCTGCTCGTTCTGACCCACCCAGGCGACCTCGGGCGAGGTGTAGATCACGGAAGGAATGAGGTCGTAATCCACATGGCCATGCTGCCCGGCAATGAGCTCGGCCACGGCCACGCCTTCGACTTCGGCCTTGTGTGCCAGCATGGGGCCACGCACCACATCACCCACGGCCCAGACATTG
>DATGUI010000014.1:0-2194 GCA_035301405.1 Burkholderiaceae bacterium | reverse complement strand
TGATTACGAAACCCTCAGCCTGTGGCTGGACGACAAGCAGCAAGCCCCGGCAGACCAGCCACGCGCCCTGTTGTACAACTCCATCACGCTGCATGATGGCAATCGCGAGGCAACCGCGGATGGTGGGGGTCGTTCCTCTCCCTACGAGCGGCGAATCCAGTCGTTGCTGGACGATCTGGCCCGGTTCATCGACGACCTCGAGCGCCGGGGACGCCCCACGATGGTGGTATTGATTCCCGAACATGGTGCTGCCCTGGAAGGGGATCGCATGCAGATTTCCGGCCTCAGAGAAATTCCTGCTGAAAAGATTACGCGGGTTCCGGTGGGTGTTCGGTTCATCGGGGTCAAATCCCGTCCCGAGGAACCCATTCATGTTTCCGGGCCAACCAGCTTTCTGGCGCTGTCCGAATTGGTGGCGCGCAGTATTCAGATTGATGTCTTCGACCATGCCGAACTGGACTGGGGCCGCTTGACAGACGACTTGCCGAAGACGCGCCTGGTCACGGAAAACGAGGCAGCGGTCATGTTGTGGCACGAACAAACCCCGTATGTGCAGCTTGACGGGAAAAACTGGATTCCCTATCAACAATGAAACCTGATATCCATGCCGAACAAGATGCGGATGATGTCCGCGTATTGATCGCACACCTCAAGCTTGATTCGTTCACTTATGTGGATATTGCCGCCATCAGGGAATGGGAAAGAGCGCTTGAACAATGGCCGCTATTGTCCGAGTGGAATAACTGGAGCAAAAACGACCAACAATGAAACCCATCACCTTTATCACTGTCTCCGGACTGCGTGGGGGTGCTGGTACAACGAGTCTCGCGGCCATGCTGGCTGATGTATTGCGCTGCCGGGGTGAACCGGTGCTGGCTGTGGATTTGAATCCGGCTGACCTGCTGCGCCTGCATTTTGGTATTCCCTATGCTGATACGAAAGGCTGGGCGGCTGCCCAGGGCCATCCTGTTGGGTGGGTGGAGCAAACACATGTGGTCGACCGCATGCTGCAGGTATTGCCCTATGGGCGTCATGGGTCAGGCCTGGCCGGGAACACGGTTGTGAATCCCGATGCCATATGGCGCTCGCTGATTCAGGACCCGGAAGGCCGGCATTACAACACCCGGCCCTCCTGGGTGGTGTTTGACGCGCCTGCAACGCCAGCCGAGCTGACAGAACTGCACAAGGCCAGCGACCTGCATTTGCTTGTCTGCCCACCGGACATGGCCGCTCACATTCTGCTGGGGCAGTATCCACTGGAGCCCAACACCCGGTTGCTGATCAATGGCGTGGATCCGGGACGCGCCGCAAATGCATCAATCGTGCTCGACTGGAATCTGCGCCATGCCAACAGGCTGGCGCCCGTGCATCTTCATCATGATGGCCATATGGATGAAGCACTGGGACACAAGATGACGGCCGTAATGCGGTTTCCGGCCAGTACCGTAGCGCGCAGCATGCACAGGCTGGCTGTCTGGTGTCTCGAACAAAGGGCAGGCCCATGAGTGCACGATTGCTTTCGCTTGTATTGTCTGCCGACTTCAAGCTGGCGCTGGATCATCGCTGGCACCATGCGCGCCGCCAGCGACGCATGGGTGTCCTGACTGCCTTTGTCTACCTCCTCCTGGTCGGCATGGCTAATGCAACGCTGCGTCTGGACGGTCCGGCCTGGCAGCAGGCCCGGCAGCACTATGGTCCCTGGTTCAGACACTTGTCCGATCGGGAGTATCGCTTTGCCGATCCGATTCGGTATGTCGTTCAGGCCCTCTGGATCGTCGTCAGCAAACCGCTGGTTGGCGGACTGCAAGAGCCCATTCATCGCCTGGCGTCCTTTCTTGAGAACAAGCGTCGGGCGTTGCTGGACGCATTGTCCCGGTGGGTAAAAAAGCCTTTGAAGCCCATTGTGACGCGACTCATGGAGCCCGACGAGCATGACGCGTCGCAGCATCCTTCTGCCCCACGAAAATCATACCTGACCTGCACCCGCAGCCTGTTCTGGTTGTTTGGTGGGGCGTTGGCCGCCGCTTGTGCCGTCCTGCTCATTACCCAGCCTTTCAGCATGCAGGCACAATTTGTATTTGTCTTGCTGCTCTGGTCACTGGCCATGATGGTGCGGCACATTCCCGGCCGGTTTTCATCCTTGTTCCTGATTGTGCTGTCGCTCGCGGTTTCGGGGCGTTATATCTGGTGGCGC
>DATGUI010000013.1:0-7514 GCA_035301405.1 Burkholderiaceae bacterium | reverse complement strand
CCGGTTTGCTTTTCACTTACAAACCGCTACCATGTTGCTTGCTGGGACCACACACCAACGACGAAACCAGCACCCATGCACAGGTAGTCCGGTTCTGACCGGGGCGCCTTATCCACCTCAGGAGGAGACATGAACCTGCTCAAGAAACTTGGCAGCGTTGCCGTCATGGCATTTGCTGCCGCAAGCGTTGTGCCTGCCCAGGCATCCGACTTATCCGAAATCGTCAAGCGCGGCGAACTTCGGGTTGCTGTCCAGACATCCGGCCCACTCATGAGCTTCATCAACAAG
This sequence comes from Burkholderiaceae bacterium, assembly GCA_035301405.1. Taxonomy (GTDB): domain Bacteria; phylum Pseudomonadota; class Gammaproteobacteria; order Burkholderiales; family Burkholderiaceae_B; genus JAJYRX01. Next base: position 7,226 of record DATGUI010000013.1, on the reverse strand, counting down.
AACGGCGAACGCACCGGGCTGGCGGTCGAAGTCGTCAGTCGCATGGCCGACGACATGGGTGTTGAACTCGTCCTCCAGGATTACGACTGGAAAGGACTGATCCCGGCCCTGACGTCCGGCAAGGTCGACATGATCGCCGCCGACATGACTCCCACACCCGAACGCGCCTTGCAGGTTCTGTTTTCCAATCCGGTGTTCTTTGCTGAAACCGTTGCCGTTGCCAAAGACGACGCTGACTACACCTCCTGGGAAGACCTGAACACAAGCGGCACCCAGGTGGGTGCACTGGGGGCCAGCACCTACGCAGAAGCCACCAAGAAGCTGCTTCCCGAGGCCAACCTGAAGGAATACTCCGGCGGCAGTGCCCCGGTTGGCCAGGCCATTTCCAGCGGCCGCCTGGATGCAGGCATCATGGCCCGCACCACGGCCGAACAATTCAAGGTTGATTTTGGCAATCTCAAGATTCTTGATGGCACCATGGTGAACGAGCCCCTGGCCTTTGCCATCCAGCCCCAGGCATGGAGCATCAAGTTCTGGCTCGACAACTGGATAGAAATGCGCACCGGGGACCGCAGTCTGCCCGCCATGGTGGACTACTGGTATTCCACCGACTGGAAAAAAGACAACTGATGCCAGGCACCGAGGCGCCCCGCTCCGGCGGGGCGCTGGTTGTTGTCGAAAACGTCAGCAAGACTTTTGACACGCCCGCAGGCGAACAGAAACTGATCGCCCTGCAGGATGTGTCCATGGATCTCACCCACGGCGAAGTGCTGGTGATCATCGGGCCATCGGGATCGGGCAAGAGCACGCTGCTGCGCACACTCAATGCCCTCGAATCCATCGACAGCGGCAGCATTCACATTGACGGCATCGACATCACCCGACCAGACACCAACATCAATGCCTTGCGGGCCCGGGTAGGCATGGTGTTCCAGCACTTCAACCTGTTTACGCATCGCACTATTCTCGACAACCTCGTCCTGCCGCAATGCGCCGTCCTCAAGCGCAGCCGCGCCCAGGCGACTGAACGCGCAAGGGGGCTGCTGGAACAAATCCACATCGCCGAGCTGGCCGACCGCTACCCGCGGCAGCTTTCAGGCGGACAGCAGCAACGGGCGGCCATCGCCCGGGCGCTGGTCATGGACCCCATTGTCATGCTGTTCGACGAAGCCACATCGGCGCTCGACCCCGAAACCGTGGGTGGCGTCCTCGAGCTCATGAAATCGCTGGCGCATGACGGCATGACCATGGCCGTGGTCACGCACGAAATGGGCTTCGCCCGGGAAGTCGCTGACCGCGTTGTCTTCATGGATGCTGGCCGGATCGTCGAGCAGGGCACGCCTGAGCAAATATTTGATCACCCGCAAGAAACCCGGACCCGGGCCTTTCTGGAGCAGATCCTGTGGTAGCGGTGCCTTCACCCCTTCTCATCGGGGCGGTGTGCCCATGACAACGTGGCTGCTTGATTACTACAATTGGCGGGTGGTTGGTCAGTACCTGGACGAGTTCGGGCGCGGTTTGTGGGCCACCCTGACCATCTCTGCCATTGCGCTGGTGCTGTCATTGATTGTTGGCGTGGTGCTCGCCCTTGTCCGGCTGTCCGGACGCCCCTTGCTGCAGCGTCCTGTCAATGCCTACATCCAGTTCATCCGCGCCACCCCACTGCTGGTGCAGATCTACCTGGTCTATTACGCCCTTCCGGTCATTGCCCCCTTCACGCTACGCTGGGATGAACTCTGGCTCGGCATATTCGCGCTTGTCCTGCACACCGCCCCCTACATGGGAGAAATCCTGCGGGTCGGCTTTCAGTCCGTGCCACGCGGCCAGATAGAAGGCGCCATGGCCGTGGGCATGACGCCCTTCCAGCGCCTGCGCTACGTGATTCTTCCACAAGGATTTGTCAATACCATCCCACCCCTGCTGGGGCAAACCGCCATCCTCATCAAAGATACCTCGTTGCTGTCGCTGATCACGATTTTTGAGCTGCTGTCCGCCGGCATGGTCCTCAACAACGAGCGCATCATGCCCACCGAAAGCTTTGTGACAGTCGCAGCGGGTTATCTGCTGATCTACGCCCTGATGCTGATGATCTCGCGCCGCATCAGACAGCGGCTCGAAGGCCCTGCCTGGGCATCCCGGTAACGCGCCATGCTTGAACTGTTCATCACCTATTTCGATGTTACCCGCGTGGTCATGCCGTTTCTGGTGCGCGGGTTTCTGGAAACCCTGCGCATCTCGTTCTTTGCCATTGTGGCCGGATCCCTGCTGGGCTTTGTCATCGGGCTCATACGCTCCTACCGGCCACCCATCATTACCGGTCTGCTTGGCCTGTACATCCATTTCTTGCGCGGAACACCCTTTCTTGTGCAGCTCTATCTGTTTTACTTTGTCCTGCCCTCGACAAACATTTCCTGGTTGAGCTGGGACTCCCACACCGCTGCCTTCATTACCCTGACCTGCTATACATCCAGCTATGTAGCTGAAATCGTCACCGGTGCCATCCGTTCGGTTGCGCGCGAACAATGGGAAGCCGCAGCAGCCATTGCCCTGGGTCGTTATCAGACCATGCGTCGCGTCATTCTCCCCCAGGCGTTGCGACTCATCATTCAGCCCATGAGCGGAGTGTATGTCATCCTCATCAAGAGTACTGCCATCGTATCGGTTGTCGGCATCGCCGAGCTCACGCGCCAGGGCGAGCAACTCATCATCACATTCCCCAATCACCTGCTTTATATTTATAGTCTGATCGCCATCATTTACTTTCTGTACTGCTACCCGGTGCTACGCTTTGCCGAGTGGCTTGAAAAACGCATTGGCGGGGTCAAGATACGCACCCTTGATTGATTCACACCCTGCCCCACCCTCCACTCAGCATGGCCCACTCCGATTACATTGATTCGTTTTATCGCCGCACGCTTCAGGGGGCACATGCCTACGAACCACTGGACGGCGAACACACGACTGAAATCGCCATCGTGGGTGGCGGGCTGGCCGGCCTCACCTGCGCCCTCGAACTGACCCGCAAGAACAGGAAAGTCACGCTGGTTGATGCCCATCGCGTCGGCTGGGGTGCATCCGGACGCAATGGTGGATCCGTCAGCCCGTCATGGTCAGGCAATGATGCAGCCATCCGCTCGCGTGTGGGTCAGGATGGGTTCGACGCCCTGTTCCGGCTGTCCATGGAAGGCGTGGAGATGGTCAGGGAATATGCCCTGAGCCTGGCCGGCGAGGCCGCCCACCTCACGCCCGGCCATCTCCGGGTTTCCGTTCATGACAACGCCACGGCCTTCCGGCAGCTATGCGAAACGCAGTACAAGCGCTACGGACGCAAACTGCAGTATCTTGACACCGCCGCCGTACAGGAATACTTGAACAGCCCGCGCTACCATCAGGGAGTGTTTGCTGCAGATGGCTTTCACCTGCACCCGCTCAATTACTGTCAGGCACTGGCCAGGGCCTGTCATGAGCAAGGGGTTACCGTCTTCGAGCAGACGCCGGTCACCCGGCTTGAGCGCCACGGAGGCGACTTCCGGCTGACCGTCCCTGCCGGGGTCATCCGTGCCGAACAGGTGGTGATCTGCACAGGCGGCTACACAGACCACCTCGTCCCCGCACTCAAACGTGCCTTCCTGCCCATCGCGACTTACATCATGCTGTCCGAGCCCTTGGGCGATCGCCTCCATGACGCCATCCGGACACCCGCAGCCATTGGTGATATTCGACGTGCCAGCAACTACTACCGGATTGTGGATGGCGACCGCCTGCAATGGGGTGGCCACATCACCACCCGGGTGGCTGACCCCGCCAATATCGAGAGCATTCTCCGAAAAGAACTGCAGCGATGCTATCCCCAACTGGGTGACATTCCCATTGCCGTGACCTGGTCGGGGCTGATGTCTTACGCCAGACACCTCATGCCCCAGATCGGTCAGCTGGAGCCCGGGCTATGGTATTGCACCGCCTTTGGGGGGCACGGCATCAACACAACCGCCATTGGCGCCCGTACCGTCGCTGAAGGCATCTGCCAGGAATCCGACCGCTACCGCCGCTTCGCACCTTTCGGGCTGGCATGGAATGGTGGGCCGTTCGGACAGACCGCCGTCCAGCTGACGTATTGGCGCTATCAGCTGACCGACCGCCTGCGCGAACGCCGCTCCCCACCGGCTGTGCACACGAGCTGACTCGCCCGCTTCCACGCCCTGAAACCGTGGCGCCTGGCATGCACGATCGTCAGATATCCTGCTGCAACCGGCGCTGACTGCTGAACGCCCTGACCTGTCCAGTGACCGGGTCGGTAAAGGCGATGCTGCGTGCCAGCAACTGCAGTGGCTGTTGAAAATTGTCTGCCGCACGCTGCGGCAACAGGACCGGATACAACTCGTCGTCAAGAATCGGCATACCCAGAGCAGCCAGATGAACGCGCAGCTGATGCTTGCGTCCAGATACCGGATAGAGCCGGTAGAGCGCCTGGCCTGCGGCCGTCTTGCGAACCCTTTCGATATACGTTTCGCTGTTGGGCGTACCCGCTTCCTCCTGCATGAGGAATTCCCGGCCATTGACCAGCCTGCTTTTATGGGTCAGGGGAAAACGTAATCGGTCCGTCCAGGGAGCGACCGCCTCGTACACCCTGGCCACTTCGCGACGCTGAAACAGGGTCTGATAAGCGCCACGACGGGCAGGGTCTGCGCAAAACACCAGCACGCCCGCGGTTTCACGGTCCAGCCGGTGAACCGGGGTGAGGCGGGGCAAGTCCAGATCCCGGCGCAAACGCGTGAGCACCGTATCGCGCACGTGCCTGCCAGCAGGGGCTGTGGCCAGGAAGTGCGGCTTGTCGACCACCACCAGCAAGGCATCACGAAACAATACCGGCAGCGCGTCAGGCAGAATCGGTTCGTCATCAACCTCACGGTAATACCAGAGCCACTGGCGGGGGCGGTAGGGCTCGTCCACCGCCTGTGGCCGACCTGTCGAATCGACGATGTCTCCGCGTGTCATCCGTGCGCGCAACAAGCCCTCGGGCAAGTGATGGTACCGCGCTTCAAGAAATTCCAGAACTGTAGCCCAGGGCCCCGGCGGCAGAAAGACTCGACTGGGGGCCACGCCTTCACGAACCGGCAAGGGTGCCTGAACTAACGGTTTATGCATAGTCAGCCTGCCAACAGTACGACCGCCTTGGTCAGCATCCGCAACCAACTGTTCCAGCGTGGCGGCTCCGGGAGTACGGATGTTGCTTGTCTCTGACATCAGCAGCCTTCGGGTGCGATACCTGACATCAGACAGCCGGTGCATTACAGCAGGCCGTTCTCCTTGAAGTATTTTTCGGCACCCGGGTGCAGGGGAGCAGACAGGCCATCAACCACCATGTCTTCCTTGACCAGATGGGACAGCGCAGGATGCAGCTTCTTGAAATCCTCAAAATTCTCGAACACCGCTTTCACCACCTGGTAGACAGTATCCTCGGGGACATCTTCGGAAGAAACAAAGGTTGCCAGCACGCCATAGGTGGGGATGTCTTCGTCGTTATTGTTGTACAGTCCGCCAGGTATGGCGGCTTTGGCGTAATAGGGGTATTTGTCGACCAGGCCATCCACCGCATCCCCTTCCAGCGGGACAATTTTTGCGCCACAAGTGGCGGTGGGATCCTGAATATTGGCCGAGGGGTGCCCGACGCCATAGAAGAAACCGTCGATCTTGCCATCGCACAATGCCGCGCCATGCTCATCGGGGCGCAGTTCGGATGCCAGCGAGAAGAAATCCAGTGTGTCGCCGCGTGCTTCAAGCAACTGTTCCATCGAGGCGCGTGTCCCGGACCCCGGATTGCCCACGTTGAATTTCTTGCCTTTGAGGTCGTCAAACGACTTGATGTTGGCTTCCTTGCGAGTCACTACCGTGAACGGCTCGGGATGCAGCGAAAACACCGAACGCAGCTTGGTAAATGCGCCCGCATCCTTGAACTGGCTTTCGCCGTTGAACGCGTTGTATCCCACGTCGGACTGCACCACGCCGAGATCAAGCTCGCCGGCCTTGATGGTGTTGACGTTGAATACCGAACCACCCGTTGATTCGACCGAGCAACGCATGCCATGCTTGGCGCGATCCTTGTTGACCAGGCGGCAGATGGCGCCCCCTGCGGCGTAATACACGCCTGTCACGCCACCGGTACCAATGCTGATGAAATTGTCCTGGGCAGAGACCTGCATGGGCGTAGTCATGAGTGCGACGGCGGCAGCGGCGCTGGCTGTCAGGGCCAGGCCTTTGTGAGTAGATTGTCTAAAAAACCGTTTCATCGCAATGACTCCTGAGGATTTTCTTTATTGAAAGCATCTGCGCATTGTATGTGTTTCGGGCAGTTGTGTGCCAACGTAACATCGTACAGCGAACCGGAAAAGCCTAACCTCATGAATTTTCTGGGCTTTCCCGGACTTGCTCCAGCGTATGATCCGCATCGGCATAGTCGTCGGATAACGCGTGCAGTGCAGGCATGTCTTGCTGTGCCTGCGATGCCAGGCCCGCAAAACGGGAAATCTTCCGCACCAGTCCCTGCTGGCCCGCCAGTGCCGTCACGGTGTCGTTGTAATGACGATTGGCCGTGCCCAGCGTCGCGCCCAGCCGCCTGAAACGCTCTGCCACCCTTGCCATCTGGGCATGGATGTCTCCGGCCTGCCGGGCGAGTTCACCCGCTTCCCTGTGCGTACGGTCGGTTGCCCACGCAGCGGCAATCAACCGCAGCACGGGCATCAGGGTAGAGGTGGACACCAGCATCACGTCCTTGCGCCATGCATATTCGACCAGGTCCGAGCTATGGCGCAAAGCTGCCATGGCGGCCGCCTCGATCGGCATGTACATCAGTACAAAGCCCGGACTGTCGGCCCCGGGCAGGCGAGCATAGCCCTTGCGTGCCAGATCATCCACGTGTCGCCGGACTGCCCGCACATGCGCATCCAGAAATCTGGCTGACTCCTCGTCGCTGGTACTGGATACGGCCAGATCATAATCAGCCAGGGACACCTTGCTGTCGATGACAATGGATTTCTGATCGGGCAGATCCACAACAATGTCTGGCTGCAAGCGCTGCCCTGCCCCCGTCGCGTACGAGGGCTGCACACGATAGTGCAGCCCCTTCTCGAGCCCGGCAAGCTGCAGGCAGCGTTCCAGCAGCATCTCTCCCCAGTTTCCTGCCGTCTTGCTTTCGCCCCGCAGGGCGGTGGAGAGGCTTTGTGCCTGCT
>DATGUI010000012.1:0-4122 GCA_035301405.1 Burkholderiaceae bacterium | reverse complement strand
TTGAGCAAAATGGGATCGGACATGGCAAGGGTGGCAGGCGTCAGTCGGCAGGTGTGACGGGGTTGAGGATTTCATCGTTGTGCTCACCCAGGGCAGGGGGGCGGCGCAGGATGTCTGCCGTGCGGTCATCAAACCGCAGGGGGGAGGCAAAGGTGCGTGTGCTCACGCCATTGGGCAATTCCAGGGGCTGCACCCACTGCATGTGTTCTACCTGTGGGTCGTCCAGCACCATGGAATAGGTGTTGAGCGGGGCACAGGGCACGCCGGCATCGTTGAAGCGTTGCAGCCACGTGCTGGCGTCAGCGTTCGCAAAGATGGCTTCAAGGATTTCACGCAGTGCATCCTGGTTGGTGGCGCGCAGGGTGGGATCAAGAAAGCGCGGATCGGCGGCGAGGTCGGCACGCTGCACCACCTGGCATACCTTTGCCCACAAGGCATTGTTGCCTGCTGCCATGCCAAAGTAGCCGTCCTGACAGCGGAAGACCTGGTAGGGGGCGTTGCGGGGGTGGGCCGAGCCCAGTGGTTGAGGGTCTTGCCCCGTACCAAAGTACTGGGAGGTCTGCAGGGCGGCAATGCCCATGGTGGCGCCCAGCATGGAGACATCAATATGGGTGCCCTGACCCTGTCTTTCGGCCGTGCGCAGGGCACTGACAATGGCAAAGGCACCATACAGGCCGGCCGCAAAGTCGCACACCGGCACCCCGCATTTGATGGGGGCACCGCCGGGTTCGCCCGTGACGCTCATGAGCCCGCTCATGGCTTGCAGGGTGAGATCAAACCCGCCCTCCTGGCGGCGCGGTCCGGATTGCCCGTAAGCTGAGATGGAACAATAGACCAGGGCCGGATTGATGTCGCGCAGTTGTTCGTAGCCGAGTTGCAGCCGCTGCATCACCCCGGGCCGGTTGTTTTCTATCAATACATGAGCCTGCTTGACGAGTTCGTGCACCCGGGCGATGTCTTGCGGATCTTTCAGGTTGAGCGTGATCGAGCGCTTGTTGCGGTTGAGTGAAGCGAAATTCTCGCTGTAGCCCTGATTGATGGGTGCCCAGCTGCGCAGCGTGTCGCCGCCGTTGGGGTTTTCTATCTTGATGACGTTGGCCCCCATGTCTGCCAGCAGCATGCCGCAAAAGGGGCCGGCTGCCACATTGCATATTTCCAGAACCGTTACGCCGGCAAGGGTTTCTTCCTGAAGCATCATGAGGATGGCATTCCTGTAGTGTTCCACTAGATAGAATTGTGTTCTAATATGGCAAGATCATAGTCCGGCCATGTCGGGCCGTCAACCGATGCAAGCTGGGCGGATGCCAGCAGAAAAAGGAGACTGCATCATGCAAAGCAGAAAGTTTGATGCCTTTGTGCAGGCACTGGACGAGGCGGTCAATGGGGCCGAGCGTACGGAAGCAGCTATTTTGAAAGATGCCGAAGCGCTGGTGCGCGATCTGATCAGCGTGGACGACTGGCTACCTGATGCCTACGCCCAGCCTCATCCCGATTATTATCAGCAATATTGTCTTCATGTCTGTCCGCGCGATACGTTTTCCGTGGTCAGTTTCGTGTGGGGGCCGGGGCAGTACACACCGGTGCATGACCACACCGTCTGGGGCGTCATTGGCATGCTCAGGGGGTCGGAAACGTCCGAACGATACGTCAGACAGCCCGATGGTCGCTATACCAGTGCGGGTGTCGATACCCTGCATCCGGGCATGACGGAATGCGTTTCTCCCGACATTGGCGATGTCCACAAGGTATCCAATGCACTGGATGACCAGGTCTCCATCAGTATTCACGTGTACGGCGCCAACATCGGCAAGGTCGAGCGCCATGTCTTCGTCCCGGAAACCGGCGAGGCCAAATCATTCGTCTCCGGATATGCTCAACCGCAAGTCTGAGTCGGCACCCGGCCTCACGGCCCCGGCTGCGCGGGTCGACCAGTCCTTTCTCAAGGGGCTTGCCGTCATCCAGGCCATGGCATTGCGTGATGGCAGTTCGGGGGTGACCGAGCTGGCCGATACCCTTGGCTTGGGCAAGAGCAATGTCCATCGGTTGCTGCAGACGCTCATCCATGCGGGTTTTGTCAAAAGGCTGGAAGACAGCCGTTACGGGCTGACGGTCAAGCTGTGGGAGTTGGGCGCCCGGGTGCACAGCCAGCTGGATTTGCGGACGGAAGCCCTGCCGTTCATGGACCGGCTGGCGCAACAGACACAAGAGACCGTTCACCTGTCCATTCTGGATGGCATTGACGTCCTGTATATCGAAAAAATAGACAGCCCCCAGCCGGTGCGGGCCTATACGGCGGTTGGCGGCCGGGCACCGGCCGCCAATGTGGCCACGGGCAAGGCCATGCTGGCCTGGGCACCGGCCGACATCATCCGCCAGGCAGGTGATGCGCTCGCCCCCCATGCGCCCCTGTCCATTGCGACGGTAGACGAACTGGCCGAGGCGCTGGCCCGCATCCGGCAGGATGGCCATGCCATCAACCGGGGTGAGTGGCGTCAGCAAGTGGCCGGACTGGCCGCCCCCGTGCGCGATGTCCATGGCAGTGTGGTGGGGGCAGTGGGCATTTCCGGGCCCACCAACCGGCTGACCGACGCGGTGATGAAGCGGCATGCGCCGGTGGTCATGGAGATGGCCGACCATATTTCTGCCCGGCTGGGCTACCGCGCCACGTAGTCAGCCAGGCAGCAGGACCACATGCGCCGGGTCAATGGCCACCGCCAGGCGGGTGCCGGCTTGCAGTGGCGTCTTGCCGACACTGCCAAACAGTTCCAGGGTGTCACCTTGGCGGGTGTGCGCGATGTAGTGGGCTGACATCCCCAGATAATCAACATGGGTAATTGTCAGGCCAATCGTATTGACGCCTTCAGGCCGGGTTGCTACGTCAAAGTGCTCGGCCCGCAGCACCACGGTGACCTTGTCGTGCAGTGCGATACCGGCCTGGTTGGCTTGGCTCTGCCAGCGTTGTCCCAGGCAGTCGACGGTCCAGTTGCCAGATTCTCCGGCCACCACCGTGCCGGGAACCAGATTGGCGTTACCCAGAAAGCTGGCACAAAAATGGCTGGTGGGCTGGTTGTAGACCGCAAGCGGGCGGTCCAGCTGTTCGATTTGCCCCTGATTCATGACGGCGACCCGGTCAGACATGGCCAGGGCTTCTGACTGATCGTGGGTAATGAACAAGGTCGTGATGCCGGTTTCCTGCTGAATCTGCTTGAGTTCGACACGCATGTCCTCACGCAGGTTGGCATCCAGGGCAGACAACGGTTCATCCAGCAACAGCAGGTCCGGGCGGATCACAATGGCCCGCGCCAGGGCAACCCGCTGTTGCTGCCCGCCAGACAGTTCAGCCGGATAGCGTTTGGCCATGTTCTCCAGCTGCACCAGCGCAAGCACATCAGCGACCCGCTGGCGAATTTCGGCGGTCGGGCACTTGCGATAGCGCAGACCAAAGGCAATGTTGTCGTGTACGGTCCGATGCGGGAACAAGGCATAGTTCTGAAACACGATGCCAATGTTGCGCTGATGAATGGGGACATCATTGATACGCTTGCCCCGCAGGATGATGTCTCCTGAGGTTGGGGATTCCAGGCCGGCTATCATGCGCAAGGTGGTGGTCTTCCCGCAGCCGGAGGGCCCCAGGAAGGACATGAACTCGCCTTCGCAGACAGCCAGGTCCATGGCTTCGACAGCAACGACCTGGCCATACTGCTTGCGCACGCCCCGTAATTCAACGGCGACGTCACTCATGTCAGAATCCCCGTTCGATGCGAGCGAACATTTTGCTCCATGCGGGCTGGACATCATTCCAGTAGCGGGGATCGGCAAAGGTGCGGCCTTCGAGCTTGCCCGTGGGATCGTACGCAGGCAATGAGGTGACGCTTTCCGGCATGTCGACCTTGGTGGGATCCAGCGAAGAGGGATAGCCCTGCGCCTCGGCCACGGCAATGGCCACTTCCGGCTCAAGCATGAAGTTGAGCAGCTCGGTGATTTCTTCCATGGGGCTGCCCTTGAGCACAAACATGGCTTCCTGCCATGCGAAGGTGTCCTCGGGTTCATGGTAGCCAATGGGATGGCCGGCATTTTGCAGCACGGCAATGCGACCAGACCAGCCATGAGTGGCCACGATTT
>DATGUI010000011.1:0-7011 GCA_035301405.1 Burkholderiaceae bacterium | reverse complement strand
CTGATCTATCCCGTTCCCGAGCCTGGTGGCCTTGGCATTCACCTGACGCTGGATCTCAATGGTCGGGCACGTTTTGGACCAGATGTCGAGCCTGTTGACAGCCTGGATTACACCGTGGATGCCAGCAGGGCAGCGCTGTTTGAGGACGCCATCCGCCGCTACTGGCCTGGCTTGCCCGATCACGCCCTGACGCCAGACTACGCTGGCATCCGCCCCCAACTGCATCCACCTGAGGGCGCCAACACCCTGGCCGCCGCCGACTTCATGATCCAGGGCCAGAACGAACATGGCGTGCCGGGTCTGATCAATCTGTTTGGTATTGAATCACCCGGCCTGACCGCCTGCCTGGCGCTTGCCGAAGCGGTACATGCCCGCCTGCAGGATCATTGATGCTTCTGCAGGCGTAGCCGTTGCCGGATAAAGATCCACGCTGACACCACGCCCAGCGTTCCGACCATGAACAGGCTGGCTCCCAGAGACAATATAGCGGTGATCGCCGACATGAACAGCGGCCCAAGCGTTTGCCCGGAGTCGGCAACGACACGCCATATACCCAGAAAGCTGATGCGCCCGGCCCGTGGCGACACATCGGCCCCCAGCGTCATGATGATGCCCGAGCCAATGCCGTTGCCCAGCCCCATGAGCGCTGCTGTCGCAACAAATGCCGCCACGGAATGCGTCGCTGGCATCAGCATGAAGGACAAACCCAGAAGCAGTACGCACGGGATAGCAATCCAGAGACGGCCGTACTCATCCATGATCTTGCCGGCCGGGTAGAACACCAGCATGTCAATGGCCGAGGCAAAGCCAAAAATCAGCACGGTGACGGCCGGGCTGATGCCAATGTGCTCGGCCCACAGGGGCACGGTAATGGGGCGTGCGGCCCGCAGCGCCGTCAGTATCATGACGGCCAGGCCAAGCGTCAGAAGGATGCGATAGTGCGTCCGGGTACTTGCCCACATGGACGCAAGGCCCATCTTGTCGTCTGGGACGTCAGAGGGAGATTCGCTGGATGTATCGTTCTGCGTTGAGCGGTGTGAGGGCAGATCTGGCACACTCTGGCACAGTACACCGGTAAAAATCAGCGCGACAATGCTCGTCCACCAGGCGCCGGACAGCCCGACATAGGAAATGGCCCCGGCCGCGATGAACGGCCCGGCAAAAACGCCGATACGCTGCGTTCCCCCCATGATGGAGAAAGCGCGGCCCCGCAGGCTCACCGGCACCGCCTGCATCAGGTAGGTCTGCCGTGCCAGGTTGAATACGGACAGGCTCATTCCCTGCATCAGTACACCGGTTCCCAGCACGAGAAGATTGGGTGCTCGCAGGCAGAGAAACAGGCCGACAATGCTGAAGACAGCGGTACCAACCAGCGCCCGCCGCTCGCCAAACCGGCCAATCAGAAGGGCTGCCGGAATATTGTTGAGCAACAGGCCCAGGCCGATCAGGCCGACAATCAGGCCCGAGATCGCATGGCTGGCGCCCAGCGCCGTGGCGGCCAGGGCAATGACTGGCAGAATGGCCCCCTGGCCCAGACCAAAGAGTATGGATGGGCCAAAGGCGGAGATGAAGATGGTTCGCCAGGAAAATGATGGGCTGGCGGATATAGAGGACTTCCTGTCATCCCCTGAGGGCTTGTGTATGGGCATACAGACCAGCGAAGACAATCAGGACACCCAGCCATTGTAGCGGCTCGAGTATTTCATTCAGAAATACGTAAGCCAGCAGCATGCTGACTACCGGTACATACAAGGTGATCGGTGTAATGCGACTGATGGCGTAGCGGCTATACAGTAGGCCCCATAGTGCATAAGCCAACCCGGTGGCAATAAACACCAGGTAAAACAGGGAGGCAACACTGACCCACGTGATATTGAGCAAGCTCTGCGAAATCAGCGCCGGCCCTTCCAGCCAGAGTGACAGCAGAAAAAATGGCAACGGAGGCACCAGACCGCCCCAGACCACCAGCGAAATCATGCTGGCTGCCTGAGCCCGTTTGAGAACGATATTGCCCACCGCCCAGCTCAGTGCCGCAAGCAGTGTGAGTATCAGGCCCATGCGTGACATCTGCTCTGGCGTACCACCGTAGTAGCACAGCAGCAGACCGCAGAATGCCAGCATGATTCCGAGAATGCTGCCCCGTCGCAGTTTTTCTCGCAAAAGGAATGCGCTTAGAATGACGGTGAAGAAAACACCTGTTTGCAGGACCAGTGAGGCCAGTCCGGCGGGCATGCCAACATGCAAGGCCAGAAACAACAGGCCAAATTGACCAAGGCTGATTGTCAGTCCGTAATAAAGGATGATGCGCCACGGCAGTTTTGGCCGAGGGACAAAAAAGATGGCGGGAAACACCACAAGGACAAAACGTATTCCTCCAAGAAGAAAGGGGGGTAGCTCCTGCAGAACATACTTGGCAACGATGAAGTTGAACGACCATGCAAGGACAATGGCTGTAGCAAATAAACGGTCAATCGGTTGCATGGCTTGCAATCTTCACACAAGGTGACTGCGCAAAGACAGGTTTTTGTCTGCTAGCTGCGCGCGGCCAGGCTGGTCTGCCAGTGCAATCAGCTTGCGCGCCGCAAGGTGATCGGCTGGATGATTGATGGTTTCCACGCATACCAGGCGTTCTTCTGCAAAGTGCAGGATTGAAAAAGAATCAGGATTGTCTGTCTTTTTGTTGACTGTCTCTGTATGCGCCTGAGGCAAGCCCGCTATCTGCAGGTGAATGTTTCCCTGGGTGGACCAGAACCACGGGATTGTGGCCGGAGGTGCAACCTGTCCGGTCAGGTGATGAGCCAGGACTCGGGCGGAGTCATTGGCGTTTTGCACGGATTCGAGCCGGCGAAAGCTTGTCTGGCCAACTCCCCTGCTGATCATGCAATCGCCTATCGCATAAATGTCAGGCACTGAAGTCTGCATGTTCTCGTCGACGAGGATCCCGTTGTCGCAGTGTATTCCGATCTGCTGCGCCAGCGTGGTGCGTGGCGCACCTCCAATTCCGATGACGACCACATCGGGTGTCACACGGGCGCCGTTGCACGTGATGCTGGTGATCCGCTGTTTCGCAATCTGGTAATTGATATCGGTACTTTCCAGATGCACGTTCACCCCCTGTTGCCGGTGTTGTGCCAGCAGAAAGGTTGCGATTTCAGGCGATACCCGGTGGGGCAGAACACGCGCTTCCCGTTCAAAAATGACCACTTCCTTGCCAAGCTCTCGGGCGGTGGCGGCAATCTCGAGTCCGATGAACCCGGCACCGATAATGGCGACGGTCGTTGCCGGAGAGAGGGCGTGCCGCAGCGCCTGCGCATCCGTATATGAGCGCAGACGATGGACATTATCAAGGTCAGAGGGCAGGTCGGCCAGGTGACGCGGTTCTGATCCGGTGGCAAACACCAGCTGGGTGTAGCCAACGTTCTCGCCTGACGCCAGTTGCACGCATTTTTCGTCAGTATCAATCCCCGTGATGTGGGTAGATGCCAGTGTGGTGATGCCATGTCTTTCCAGCAGAGCTGGGCCTATCAGTGACTGAATTGATGCCTGATCGTCCTTCAGAAACTGTTTGGACAGGGGCGGGCGCTGGTAAAACGCATGGCTGTCTTCAGTGATGACGGTGATGGCTGCCCCATATTGGGACTGAACGAGATTCAGAATGAGTTGGGCGGCAGCATGACCGGCACCAATGATGACCAGATGTTGTTTCATGAGGTTGGGTTGGGTGTATCTAGTTAATCAATATGGTCGTATCGCTTGGCGAATCAAAGAAATATCTGAGTGTATTCTTCTTTTACTCTGCATTGGACAAAAATGACCTAGTAGAAACCCTGAAAGCTGCCGTCTTGTGGCGCGCATGACTTTCCGGTTAAGATTGCGCTGTTTGACAATAACGGTCTATACGTATTGCTACGCGATACTATCACTTCGGAGGATATCTAATGACAACAATTTCGCGTCGTCAAGTACTGGGGCTGATGGGGGCATCGGTTGTGTTTCCATCAGTGATCAACGCCCAGGGCAACACGCCCATCAAGATTGGGGGCTTGTTGCCTCTATCAGGTGCAGGGGCCATTGAAGGCCATCAGGTAATCCAGGGGTTCGAGTTCGCCTTTGCCGAGGCCAATGCGGCGGGCGGCATCAATGGCAGATCGCTGGAGCTGATTGTGGAAGACGATGAAAGCAACTCTTCCAAGGGGGTTACGGCAGTACGCAAGCTCATTGAGCGAGAGAAAGTTCCCTTTATTCTGGGCACTTACCCGACAGCGGTGGCAGTGGCTGCCTCCAAAGTGGCGCGAGAGTATGGTGTGCCCATGTTGTCAGGGGGGTCAACAGGTGCCCAGGCTACCGACGAGAATCCTGAAGGCGATCCATGGTTCTTCCGCCCGTGGCCCGACAGCAATCTTCAGGGTGAAGATACGGCCAAGGCCATTGTTCATCAGTTCAATGCCAAACGGGTTGCCATCATCCATGACAACACCAACTATGGCACCACACTGGCCAAACAATGCAAGGCGGTGGTTGAGCGAGAAGGTGGGGAAATTATTTTCACCGACAACTACAACATTGGAGAGCAGGATTTTTCATCCATGTTGACCCGCCTGCGCCAGCTTAGGCCGGATGCTGTATATATCGGCGGCTGGGCCGGAGACGGCGCCACCATCGTTCGAGAAGCAGACGTAGTCGGGCTGAGAACCCAGTTCGTGGGATCTGGCTCCATGCTCAGCGATGACTTCATCGAGCTGGCTGGTGAGGCTTCCGAAGGGTTTGCCGTGGCAACCATGTTTGAGCCTTCAACACCCAACCATGTCGGACAAGCGTTTGCCAAGAGGTTTACCGATTCAACTGGCAACGATACAAATACTCTGGTGGCACTGGGTTTTGATTCAGCCTCAATCGGTATTGAAGCCCTGCGCCGTGCTGGTGAAGTGGATGGCAGAAAGGTTCAGGAAATACTAAAAAGCGGCATGGGCGACTTTGATCTGGTTCAGGGGCCGGAAGGGACGACGGCAGCCTTTGATGAGAAAGGCAGCGTCAACTTCCCTACCTTTATCGCGATTGTTAAAGATGGCAAGCGTGTTCTCTCTTGATACTTAACAGGTCATAAGGCTGTGGATCTCTTTCTTCAGTATTTTGCCAACGGACTGGTCATCGGCAGTACCTATGTGCTGGTGGCCGTCGGCCTGACCCTCATTTTCGGAATCCTGGGGGTTGTCAATTTTGCCCATGGCGAATTCTACATGCTGGGCGCCTATGCCGGCATCACCGCTGCCAGTGTGGCGGGTATGCCGCTGCTCTGGGCATTTGGCGTGGTACTTGTGGTGTCACTGTTGCTGGGCTGGGGTGCAGAGCTGTTACTGCACACTGCGCTGAGAGGCCGCGATGTCACAAGCTCGATCATATCGTCGTTTGGAATTGCAGTAGTGCTTCAAAATGCGTCCTTGCTGATCTTTGGTCCGCAGCCTTTGCTCCTGAAGACAGAGCTGTCTCGTATAGGGGTGGAGCTGGGCCCGGTCTATTTGTCCCTGAACCGCGTCTTGATTCCTGTCATCGTGCTGGCACTGGTGGCCTTGCTTTATGGCGTATTGCATTACACCTGGACGGGAAAAAGCTTGCGTGCCATGGCGCAGCATCCCGCTGTAGCCCGTTTATGCGGGGTCAGGGTGAGTCGCGTTGCAGTGGTTACGTTCATGGTCGCCGCAGTGCTTGCCGGCATATCGGGTTTTCTCATGTCGGCCGTCTATACGGTCCATCCCATGGTTGGAAACATGATTGTGCTAAAGGCATTTACTGTTGTCATTCTCGGTGGCATGGGCAATATTCTTGGCGCTGCGGGGGCGGGTCTGATTCTTGGCATTGCGGAATCCATGACCTCGGCATATCTCGGTAACAGTTTCAGAGACATTGTTGGTTTCGTCATTGTGATTGCTGTGCTGCTGCTCCGGCCACAGGGTCTCTTTGGCAGGGCGGTGGAGCGGTCATGAGCAGCCGGCTTTCAATCATCGTCCTCGCCATCGCAGCGGCCGCCATCATTCCATTCTTCGTGGGCGGCTATGAGGTGGGTCTGTTGCTGACCGCACTCTTTTACGTGCTGTTGGCCACGGGCCTGAACCTGGTTTCCGGTTACGCAGGGCAATTTTCTTTTGCGCAGGCTGCCTTTTATGGCATTGGTGCTTATACGGCTGCCATCATGTCTCGTGACCTTGGTACGTCCTTCTGGATCAATCTTCCGGCAGGCATTGTCATTACGGGCATGTTCGGCTTGCTGTTGGGTATTCCAGCGCTGCGTCTGAAAGGTCATTTTCTCGCCATCGTGACCATTGCATTCCAGACCATTATTTACCTTGTGCTGATTCAGTGGATGTCGTTTACCGGTGGGCAAGTGGGTGTGTCCGTTCCGGGTATTGGAAAGGTCTCGTTATTTGGTGTTGAGCTATTCGAAATCGTCACGGTGCAATCCTATTACTGGCTGACACTGGCGTTGACCGTGGTGGGCATGCTGATTGCCTGGCGGCTGCTGCGCTCGCGTCTCGGGCGCGAGTGGATTGCCATCCGTGATGATGAGACCCTGGCCTCGGCCATCGGCCTGAGAGCCACCTGGATCAAGCTGACAGCCTTTGTGGCATCAGCAGCGTTTGCGGGCGCTGCGGGCGTCGTTACTGCCCACTACATGCGGGGGGTGACACCGGATGATTTCAATATCTGGATCTCCTGCATGGTGGTTGCCATGATGGTTGTTGGTGGCAGGGGGACGTTTTTCGGCCCGTTGCTTGGTGCCCTGTTACTGACAATCATGCCCGAGCTGATGGGCAGTGTGGCTCAATACAAGATGCTGTTGTCAGGCCTGGTGTTGGTCATTGCCATTACAGTGATGCCCGACGGTATTGTCGGCCGCATACTCAGATGGCGGGGTCAATGAGATGAAAAGAGAAATTCAGAATCCCATTCTTGAGGCCCGAGGAGTCGTCAAGGCTTTTGGCGGCCTCGTTGCCGTGAATAATGTGGATCTGGCTG
>DATGUI010000010.1:0-3155 GCA_035301405.1 Burkholderiaceae bacterium | reverse complement strand
CGCCCTGATCCTGGCCATTGTGGTGCTGGGAGGCATGGGCTCGCAGGTGGGGGTCATCCTGGCGGCCATCCTGGTGGTTGTGGTTCCGGAGGTGGCCCGTGAATTTGCCGAATACCGCATGCTTATCTTCGGGCTGGTCATGGTGGTCATGATGATGTGGCGCCCACAGGGGTTGTTGCCGGTCAAGCGCCCGGTGGTGGAGCTTGACACATGAGCACACTATTGAAGATATCCGATCTCGTCATGCGATTCGGCGGTTTGCTGGCCGTCGACAACGTCAATTTCGAGGTCGACAGTGACGAGGTATTTGCCATCATCGGCCCCAATGGTGCCGGCAAGACCACCGTGTTCAACTGTGTTGGCGGGTTCTACAAGCCCAGCGGTGGCCGAATCCAGATGGACGGCACAAACATTACCGGCATGACCAGCCACAAGGTGGCGCAACATGGTCTGGTACGCACGTTTCAAAACGTTCGCCTGTTCAAGAGGCTGACAGTGCTCGAAAACCTTCTGGTGGCCCAGCACACTCACATTGAAACAGGTCTGTTGCGCGGGCTGCTCAAAACCCCTGCCTATCGAGATTCCGAACAGCAGGCCCGACGCCGGGCTGCCGAATGGCTGGATTTCATGGATATTCGTGAATACGCCAACCGGGAAGCCGGCAACCTCGCTTATGGTCACCAGCGCCGGCTGGAAATCGCCCGCTGCATGATCACCCGGCCCAGGCTGCTCATGCTCGACGAACCCGCAGCCGGCCTCAATCCGCAAGAAAAAGTCAGATTACAGCAGCTGATTGATCAACTCAGGAGGGAATTCAACGTTGCCGTCCTGCTGATTGAGCACGACATGAGCCTGGTGATGGGCGTATCCGATCGCATCATGGTCATGGAACATGGCAAACCCATCATGACGGGCAACCCTGAGGAAGTCCGCAATGATCCGCGGGTCATCAAAGCGTATCTGGGAGAAGAATAGGTGCTCAAACTGGAAAACGTGCATACGCACTACGGCGCCATCGAGGCGCTGCACAATGTCTCGGTGCAGGTCAAGAAGGGAGAAATCGTTACCCTGATCGGTGCCAACGGGGCAGGCAAGACCACATTGCTCATGACGGTTTGCGGCAACCCGCGTGCCACCAGCGGCAACATCTACTTCAATGATGAAAACATCGTCGATGAACCCACCTCCCGCATCATGCGGCGGGGCATCGGCATCTCTCCGGAAGGGCGGCGGGTCTTTCCCGACCTCACCGTGCTGGAAAATCTCAAGATGGGCGGGTTTTTCCTCGGCCGCCAGGAAATCGATGCCGGCGTCGAACATGTCTACGAGCTGTTTCCACGACTGCGCGAACGATCCCACCAGCGAGCCGGAACCATGTCAGGCGGCGAACAGCAAATGCTGGCCATTGGCCGGGCACTCATGTCCCGGCCCAGCCTGCTGCTGATGGATGAACCTACCCTCGGGCTGGCCCCACTGATCATTGCGCAAATCTTTGAAATCATTCAGACTATCCGGGATGAAGGCGTGACAGTCTTTCTGGTTGAGCAAAATGCCCACAAGGCTCTGCAGGTCGCCGACCGTGGCTATGTGCTGGAAACGGGCTCGGTGGTCATGGCCGATACCGGCGCCAACCTGCTCAGCAATGACGACGTCCGCAAAGCCTATCTTGGAGCCTGATCATGTCCCAACCCCCCGTCCAGGTTGTCTTTCTGGATGGCGACACACTTGCCGCCCATATATCGTTGCGACCGCTGTCGTTTGCTCACGAGCTTGTCACGTATCCCCGTAGTACGCCCGACCAGGTCGCCGAGCGCATTGCCGATGCCACCATTGTCATCACCAACAAGGTGCCCATTACCGCATCGGCACTTGCGCAGGCCCCCAATCTGAAGCTGGTGGCCGTGGCCGCCACCGGTTACGACAACATTGAAATTGCTGCCTGCGAGCAGGCGGGTGTTGCCGTATGCAATATTCGTGGTTACGCCGAAGATACCGTGCCCGAACACACCATGGCCCTGATGCTGGCCTTGCGGCGCAGTCTGCCTGCCTACCGCGAGTCCGTCACCAGGGGCCGCTGGCAGGACGCCGGGCAGTTCTGCTACCACGATTATCCCATTCGTGATCTGCGTGGCAGCGTGCTGGGAATCATCGGTCGGGGTACACTGGGACAGGCCACCGCGCGGCTGGCGTCCGCATTCGGGATGCAGGTGATTTATGCAGGGCGCAAGGGGGATGCCACTCCACCAGCGCCTTACACGCCATTCACCACGGTCCTGGAACGCAGTGATGTCATCAGTCTGCATTGCCCCCTTACCGAGCACACCCGGCATCTCATTGATGAGCCCGAGTTTGCCCTCATGCAACGTCAGCCCCTGATCATCAACACGGCACGGGGCGGACTCATCAACGAGGCCGCCCTGATCAAGGCCATGCGCAGCGGGCAAATTGGTGGGGCGGGTGTAGACGTGACGGCACCCGAGCCGCCCCCAGCGGATCATGCATTACTAACGCTTCTGGATATGCCAAACTTTATTCTCACACCGCATGTAGCCTGGGCAAGCGACGAGGCCATGCAGGCGCTCGTTGATCAGCTTGCCGATAACATCGAGGCCTTTATCGAGGGCCGGCCACGCAACCTCGTGACCAGCGGGCCGGAGGCCTCGGCATGAACGATCGCGTACGCCTTGCCATCAATGGCTATGGACGCATCGGGCGATGTGTGGTCCGCGCCCTGCACGAATCATCGCTTCGTGACCACATGCAGGTTGTTGTCATCAACGAGCCGGCCGATCTGGCCACCATGGAATACCTGACGCGGTACGATTCCACTCACGGTGTGTTTCCCGGCCATGTGGAAAGGGACGAAAACGGCCTGATACTGGACTCCCATCCCATTACCGTGCTGCATCGCAATACGCCGGAAGCCGTTGATTGGCACGGCATGTCCGTGGACCTGATGCTCGAGTGCTCGGGCCAGTACAGCCAGCGTGCAGATCTGCGGCGCTTCATTGATGCCGGGTGCCCGCGTGTGCTGCTGTCCCATCCGGGTGCCAGTGCCAACGATGTTGATCGCACGGTGGTCTACGGTATCAACCAGGATACCCTGCAGCCAACCGATACCCTGGTATCCAACGCATCGTGCACCACCAACGCCG
>DATGUI010000009.1:0-3192 GCA_035301405.1 Burkholderiaceae bacterium | reverse complement strand
GTCTGCGTTCGACAACCAGCGTTTCGACATCTCCCTGGCCCGTTTCTATGGTTTTTTTGCCGGTGACTTCAAAATGCTGTGTTTTCTGGCTTCCCTTGCGTATCACGGGGTAGGCAAAGGCGTCGTTTCCCTGCATGAGCTCGCAACGCGCTTCAAAAAACAGGCTGATCGGATCATACAGTCGCGAATCCAGATCAAATTCCTTTTGCTTGTCGGGACCTTTGTAGCTTGCCTTGCCCCGATCGTAATCAAAGTCCAGCTTATAGTGCCGTTCCCGGCCGATGGCGGGACGCGTCAGGTCCCGATACGAAACGGGCCTGACCTCGCAGTCCTGCATGTCAAACTTGGCTTCTTGCCTGACTGACAGCAGGCTGTGCTCGAAATCAAAATCAATACGGTAGCGGTTTTGTTCGTGGCTGATATTAAGGTGGTTGTCGCCATGGGCCTTCTTGTTATTGATGTAGACTGAAAATTCGGCCTTGACGTAATCCAGCTGCTGACTGCTGGCGGGTGCGCCCAGACAAACCAGGGATGCGAGCCCGGCAGTTGCCCAGTTCCGGGCCTTGTGACGTGTCAGCATGGGCAGCGTGTCAGCCTGCAGGTGTCGTGGCCGGGGGCGGGCCATACGCGTTGCTGTCGGGTTGCCCGCGATTGATGAACCAGATCAGCAGAACGATCAGGCCCACAATGGGTATCAGTGACAACAGCAGCCACCAGCCAGACCTTCCGGTATCGTGCAACCGGCGCGCACCAATGGCAAGGTTTGGCATGATGCTGAACAGCCAGAATAACCAGGTCAGCACGCCGTTGCCCGTGGTGACGCCAAAGAGTACGGTGTCGATGACGCGTAACCCGATCACGATCAGGATATAGATCAGAATGTAGTACCAGAACTCGGCGCGTCCGGCTCGGCCCGTGAACTGGATGTAACGTTGCAGGCCGCGTACGTACCAATTGAATGCTTCTGGCATGGTGTGCTCTCCGTGTTGTTATGTTGAGCCTACCATTCTATCGCAGCCGTTGAATGATCAGGATTTACGCATTGTGTCAAATACCGTCGCAGAGACAAGCGGTGTTAAGATCACTCCAACAATATCCATGCCGACAGCTGCGAAATGGGGAAATCATATGTCAAGAGAATCGGAGTTTGACTTTGTCATTGTCGGCGCGGGCACAGCCGGTTGCCTGCTGGCCAATCGACTCTCCGAAAACCCTGCCCATCGCGTGCTGTTGCTTGAAGCCGGCGGCAAGGACAATTGGCACTGGGTGCACATACCGGTGGGTTATCTGTTCTGCATTGGCAACCCGCGCACGGACTGGTGTTACCAGACCGTTGCCGAAGCAGGTCTCAATGGCCGTGCGCTGGGCTACCCCCGGGGGCGCCTGCTGGGTGGCAGCTCCAGCATCAACGGCATGATTGTCATGCGTGGGCAGGCGGCCGACTACGACCAGTGGGCCGCCATGGGCAATGCCGGCTGGGCCTGGGACGATGTCCTGCCCCTGTTCAAGGAAGTCGAGGACTATCATGGAGGCGCCTCTGACTGGCATGGGCAGGGCGGCGCCTGGCGGGTTGAGCGCCAGCGTCTGTCATGGGAAATCCTGGATGCATTCCGGGAGGCAGCCGGGCAGGCCGGCATACCCTCAATCACGGATTTCAATCAGGGCGATAACGAAGGCTGCGCCTACTTTGATGTGAATCAGCGCCGCGGAGTTCGCTGGACGGCGGCCAAGGCTTTTCTGCATCCCGTCAGGCATCGGCGCAACCTCACCATCCTCACCGATGCCGTGGTGCACAAGGTCCTGTTTGAAAATCGGCGCGCCACAGGGCTGGCGTTTGTGCATCAGGGCCAGAAACGGCAAGTCAGCGCCCACAAGGAAGTGATTCTGGCCGCAGGCGCCATTGGCTCGCCTCATTTGTTGCAGCGTTCAGGCGTTGGCCGGCAGGCACTGCTTGCCGAACATGGCATTCCCCTGGTGCACGAGCTGGTCGGCGTTGGTGAAAACCTTCAGGATCACCTGCAGCTGCGGCTGATCTACCGCGCCCAGGGGGCACGCAGCCTGAATCAGATCGTGTCAACACCCTGGGGCAAGCTGGCCATGGGCATGCAATATGCACTGCAAAGAAAAGGGCCGTTGTCCATGGCGCCTTCACAATTGGGCGCATTTGCGCGATCCAGCCCCGATTACAGCCGCGCCAATGTGCAATATCACGTGCAGCCGCTTTCACTTGACCGCTTTGGCGAGCCGCTGCACCGGTTCCCGGCGTTCACTGCCTCCGTCTGCAACCTGCGACCCGCCAGTCGGGGTCATGTGCGTCTGGTGTCTGCCGATCCCGAAGCGCCCCCCGCCATTACCTGCAATTACTTGCAGGCCGAAGAAGACCGGACAGTCGCCGCTGATGCCATTCGGCTCACGCGCCGTATTGTGTCGCAGCCGGCACTGGCAAAGTACGCGCCGCAAGAATATCTGCCCGGCGCCGACATCACCACCCAGGAGGCACTGGAGCAGGCCGCAGGCGATATCGGTACCACCATCTTTCATCCGGTCGGTACCTGCAAGATGGGCACCCATGCCCGCGATGCCGTGGTCGACCCGGCATTGAAAGTCCATGGCCTGGAAGGGCTGCGCGTCATCGATGCGTCCATCATGCCGACAATCACATCCGGCAATACCAATACACCCACACTGATGATAGCCACGCATGGCGCACGCTCCATCCTGCGCGCGCATGATCATGACGCCTGATCCGTGTCAATGTCATATCACGTTTCCTGATATGCATATCTTTCACACGCCATAACAAGAATCAGAAACCGGTACAAAGCATTAATATGAACAAAAGGTATTTTCATGTGTAGAAATCTGCGCAAGACGCTTGAGCGTGTCCTTGACATCCTGATGGCGGCCATGATGGCAATCATGGCCATCTTTGTTTTCCTGAATGTCATCCTTCGTTATGGATTCAATTCCGGCCTCAGCGGTACCGAAGACGTCTCCCGACTGCTTTTTGTCTGGGTGTCCTTCATGGGCGCCGTGGCCGCCATGTCAAAGCGCGGCCATCTTTCGGTCGACATGGTGTTGCGACGCTTGTCCGGCCATGGCAAGCGCCTCATCGGCCTGCTGGGTCGGCTGGTCATGCTGGGGGCGCTGGGCGTCATGTTTGTGGGGTGCTGGCAACAAATGATATTGAAT
>DATGUI010000008.1:0-3524 GCA_035301405.1 Burkholderiaceae bacterium | reverse complement strand
CCATCAACCACTGCCACACACGCAGCGGTTTTGGCGATGGTCTGGCCCGACAACCCATGATGGCCAATGTGCTGGCTGACCTGGCAATCGAAGTTGAAGCCTGCACCCTGATGGCCCTGCGCATTGCCAAGGCCACCGACTATATCGAAACCGACGAACAGGAACAGGCCTTTGCACGAGTGGCCACCCCCATGTCCAAATACTTCAACTGCTCGCGGGCACCGGCCGTGGCGAATGAAGCCCTGCAGTGCCACGGTGGCAATGGCTTCATTCTTGAACACCCCATGGCCAGGCTGTTTCGGGAAAGCCCCCTGAACAGCGTGTGGGAAGGCACGGCCAACATGATGTGCATGGATGTCAGGCGGTCGCTGAATCGCGTGGCGGGCTGCCGTGACGCCCTGTTCAGGGAATTTGATGACGTACGCGGCATGGATGCCCGGTTCGATGCCTGGCTGGAGCATCTGCCCGTGCTGGTCGACGCCATGATGGGTGATGAGTTTCTGGCCCGACCCGCCAGCGATGCCATTGCACGCGCCGTGCAAGGCGCCGAGCTGCTGCGCTGTTCCACGGACGATGTGATTGACGCCTTCATGGAAACGCGCCTGGTTGGCTCCAGCCCCAGCCACTGGGGAACCATGTTTGGCAGCATGGGCAGTGGCGTGACCAAAGCCCGGGCCGACCGCATCGTAGAACGCGCCACAGTGACTAACGCTTGAATATGATTGGTATTAACACTGATTCGGGGGGTTCTGCCTTGACGGATACAGACTGTGATAAATACACTCGTGACTCAAGATTGTTTAACCGCCGTTGAGCCGGGCCGGAATCAAGAGTTCTGACTACGCGCTCGGGTACTGTTATTTCGGGTTACAGATGTCCAAACCCAGGAGACACTTATGATGATTAACACCAAAAAATCTCTTACACGCTTTGCCCTGGCCGGCCTGGCTTCCATGTTTGCCATGGTGGGCAGTGCACAGGCTGCAAAAATAGCCATCGGCCCACCGGCCAGTGAAACCAATTCCGTATCCCGGGTCATTCTCGAAGCGTACGGCCTCAAGGATGGCGATTACGAAGCCTTCCAGGAAGGTTTCGGCAACGCAGCCGACCTCGTGCAAGATGGCAATATTGACATTTCCATCGGTATTCTTGGCGTACCTGCGGGAAGTATTGAAAGCCTGAATGCATCCACTGGTGATGTCGTGATGCTGGGGCTTTCCGACGAAGTCATTCAGAAAGCCGAAGAAGAAAGCGGCTATCAGCGCTTCGACATTCCCAAAGACGCCTATCCGTTCATGGAGGCTGATGTCCCGACCATTGCGGCCTTTGCCGTCATGGTCGCCAACACTGACACCATCGACGAGGAACTCGGCTACCAGCTGGCCAAGATCATGGTCGAAAACGCCAGTGAAATCACTCACGCCCAGGGCGCACAAATGACACTGGACAATGCCCTGAACGGTGCAGAAGGCATTCCCATCCATCCCGGTGCCAAACGCTACTACGAGGAACAGGGTCTTACCGTTGACGGGCCCGTCGCTGAGGTCAAGGCCTCGGCAGACGACCGGAAGAAAGAATTCACCCTGGGCACCGGCAGTCAGGGTGGTACCTACTATCCTCTGGGCGGTGAAATCGCCAACGTCTGGAACAAGCACGCTGACGGCAACTTCACCAACGTGGAAACCGGCGCTTCGCTTGAAAACCTCGCCACCATCAGCCGCGGCCGCATGGACGTCGGCATGGCCGTTCACGTTCCTGCCCTTGATGCAATCAACGGCACCGGTGAGTTCGATGGCAAGAAAGTCGAAAACGTCGCCTTTATCGGCCACGTCTACCCCGAAGTCGTGCAAATCGTGACACGCAAGAGCACCAAGATCAGCAGCCTTGAAGACATAGCCAAGTAATAATCAGGCTGATATTGGCTGCATCATGAAAGCAGGGCAAAGGGGGAATACCTCTTTGCCCTCTCCCTTCAGGCTTGCTTGCCATGGTACGACTAACAAGCGGTCCAGTTCGGATCTGTCGCCAACCTCCTGGTACCGGGCAGTGCTTCTGTATCGCCTGCTCACTATTATCACTCAACCCAAGTCCGCAACCCGGCGCCACACGAGCGACCACTGCGGGCCTGCGCCTTTTGGGTGCGCAGAAGTACAAGACCAGACACCCTGGCCCGACACAAGTTTTACGGTGCCCGCCCTGTAGAAGGAACGACCATCATGGTTAGCAATGAAAGTTCTGTAACTCGAAACGAGCAGACCCAGGTAGCCGAAGAGGACGCCAAGGCACTGCTGCAAAAGTACGACCGCGAAAGCAACATCCGGGAGAGAATCGGCGTATGGGCCTGGGTAGTCACCTTCCTGGGTGTTGCACTCACTGTTTTTCATCTCTACACCGGCTACTTCGGCACTTTCCCTTCACAAAAGCAGGGTGCCGTCCACCTGGGAACCGCCCTGGGGCTTATTTTTCTCTTGTTTCCCCGCAAGAAGGGCCAACAACTCTTTCAGACAACCGTACCCTGGTATGACATCGTGCTGGCTTTTGTTGCCATGTACGTCACGTACTACAAGGTCATCAACTTCGATGAGCTGCTGCAGGGCATCACGTGGGGGTACTCCACCTACGATACCTTTCTGTCCATAACCGGCATCCTGCTTTTGCTTGAAGCCACACGGCGCACCGTGGGCGTGCCCATCGTGATTGTCGCTGCCGTCATGATGAGCTATGCCATGTTTGGCAACCATATCCCGACGCAAATCCTGTCGCACCAGGGATACGACCTCATGGAAGTTGCCACCAGACTGTGGTATCGCGACAGCGGCGTCTTTGGCACACCCATTCAGATTTCAGCCAAGTACATTTATCTCTTCCTGTTTTTTGGAGTCATCCTGGTCCATACACGCATCGGCCAGTTCTTCAATGATCTCGCATTTGCAGCAACCGGCCGCTTTACCGGAGGTACCGCAAAAGCTGCTGTGGTGGCCAGTGCCTTGCAAGGCATGGTGTCGGGCAGCTCCGTAGGCAATACCGTTGCATCCGGATCATTCACCATACCCATGATGAAAAACTCCGGTTTCAAGCCTGAATTTGCCGCCGGCACTGAAGCTTCCGCATCAACGGGCGGGCAAATCATGCCTCCCATCATGGGGGCAGCAGCTTTCATCATGATGGAATACCTCGGCGTCTCCTACGCCGTGGTCATGGCGGCTGCCATTATCCCGGCAAGCCTGTATTTTCTGGGCATTTTCATTGGTACACACTTTGAGGCCAAACGTCTGAAAATCGTTGGCCTGCCCCCTTCGGAGCTGCCCGACATCAAGGAGCAGATGCTGCGCTACGGCTACATGCTGCTGCCACTGGTGGTGATTATCGGCACGGTGGTCATCGGATATACGCCACAACGTGCTGCCATCATGGGCATCATTACCGCCTATCTCGTCAGCCTGGTACGCCGGGAAACGCGCATGAGCCCGAGCAAAGTCATCCATGTTCTCGAACAGGGTGCACGCGTGGCCCTGCCCGTGATT
>DATGUI010000007.1:0-2466 GCA_035301405.1 Burkholderiaceae bacterium | reverse complement strand
GCACGTGCCCGTTCATATTGTGGGGCAAGGTTTGCAGATCATGGCAGGGCTATATTGGGATCTAGGCGTCTGATCAAAGGCAGATCAAGGCAATTTGCCTTTTGCAAAGATGCTGTTGAGTGCCGCATGTGGCATGGCCGCGCCCAGCCCTTCAAAACTTCCGTCACGCACCAGCGGCGTCGCAGCCTGTTCCAGTCCGTACCAGGCGGTGCGTGACAATGCCCCGCCAATGCTGATACGACGCACGCCCATGTCGGCCAGATCCTGCACGGTAAATTCAGTGGTACGGCCCACCAGCACATTGACCGGCTTGGGTGCCACGGCCTTGACCACGGCCGTGATGTCTTCCCTGCTGCTTAGCCCGGGCGCGTACAGGCAGTCTGCGCCGGCTTCGGCATAGGCCTTGAGGCGTGTGATGGTGTCATCCAGGTCCGGGCGGCCATGCAGATAGTTTTCGGCACGCCCCACCAGAATCACATCTTTGCCGGAGTCGTCAATGGCTTGCCGTGCTGCCTGCAGTCTGGCCACGGCCCGGTCCATATCGCGGATGGGTGTCTTGACGTCACCCGACGAGTCTTCAATGGACAGCCCGGCAATGCCCGTATCGACGGCCAGGCGCACGCTGTGGGCCACCCCATCGGGATCAGCGCCAAAGCCGCTTTCGAAGTCTGCACTGACAGGCAGATTGGTGGCCTGGACGAGATTGCGCAAGTGTTCCAGTATTGCGGCACGGGGGACGCGCCCGTCGGCCACGCCCAGTGTCCAGGCAAAGCCCGCGCTGGTGCTGCCGAGCGCCGGAAAACCCAGCCGCTGCAAATAGATGGCCGTGCCGACGTCCCAGGGATTGGGCATGATGAAGCAACCCTGTTCGTGTAGCCCCCGGAAGGTCGCACGACGTTGTTGAATGCTGACAGACATGAGATGTCTCCGTGTGAAATGGGTTCCCGCGATGCCTGACAACCAGAATGTCTTGCAGGCAGCTTGAGTGATGATTATCATCCAATCATATGACATCAGCGCCACCATTCCATAATCCCGTGCGTATCACGATGGGGCGTGGCTCCCGCCGGCACCTTGCTGCCAGTCTTGCCGGGCAGAATATCATGATTGTCACCACGGCGCGTGGGCGTCAGCGCGTCAATCGCGATCCGGTACTTCGGGCGTGCCTGCCCCATTCTTGCGTGGTGTGGATGGACAGTATTGTCGAGAACCCCGGGCTGGCGGACTTGCAGGCCATGATTGATGCGCTGCCTGCCGAACCGGTTGACGTCGTTCTGGCCATTGGCGGGGGCAGCGTGATGGACGCCGGCAAAGCGCTGGCGCTGGCCCAGGCGCCCCAGTGCCAGGGTGTTCCATTGAAAACGCTGATTGCTTCCCCGGATACGTTCGCACAGGCAAGTCCGCCCAGATTGTTTGCCGTGCCCACGACGGCAGGCACGGGCAGTGAGGTCACGCCGTTTGCCACGGTCTGGGATCATGCGGCGCGGCGCAAGCTTTCGCTGGCCGGGCAGGGCGTTTATCCTCATGCTGCCGTGGTGGACCCGGCACTGACTGACGCCTTGCCGCTGGAGGTCACGCTATCCACCGGACTGGATGCCATCAATCAGGCTGCCGAGTCTGTCTGGAATCGCCACGCCAACGCGGCGACGCTTGCACTGGCCGTGCGCGCACTGCAGTCCGGCTTTGCAGCCTTGCCGGCCCTGATTGACGTGCTTGAGTCGGACGCGTCTGCGCAGGCGGGTGCCCTGCATGATCTGCGCGATGCCATGGCCCATGTCAGCCTGCTCGCTGGACTGGCCATCAGCCACACCCGTACAGCCCTGTGCCATTCGCTGTCTTATCCATTGACTGCACACTTTGGGGTTGCACATGGTCTGGCCTGCGCCTTTACCATGCCTGCCGTCTTGCGACACAATCTGCGTGCTGACGATGGCCGTTTCAAGCAGCTTGCCCAGGCGCTGACCGGCACGTCCAGGGCGCTGGATCTGGTGCCGGTATTTGATGGTCTGCACCTCAACCTGCAGGTGGCTGCTCGCTTGCGAAAACACGTGCCTGATCTCGCCGCCATGCTCGCCCTGTCTCCGGAAATGTTCACCCCTGGTCGGGCCGACAACAGTTTGCAGCCGGTCACCCAGCAAGATGTGCAGCGCATTTTGACGCAAGCCTGGCACATGGACTGAGTCATGTCATTCCCGCGTCTTCGCTCCGTGAAAAAACTGTATTTGGCCGTCTTGGTGCCGTCCCGGGTCAGCGAGTATGATGGGATCAGGACATCATCACTCGCAACCAGCCATCGCCTCGTAAGGCGTCAGACGGCAATGCGGTGGCAAAGAAAACATTGGCAGGTTCCCTCATGATCACCCCCGAAGATATCCAGCACCTCAAACGTTGTATCGCCCTGGCAGAAGACGCCTTGCTTGATGGGGACGAACCCTTTGGTTCCGTACTCGTCTCTGCTGCAGGCGA
>DATGUI010000006.1:0-7303 GCA_035301405.1 Burkholderiaceae bacterium | reverse complement strand
TGCGCAGCAGCTTGTGATGTTGACGCAGGACATCCCACATGGCGTCCAGGTCTTCAACGTTGTTGGGGTCCTGGCCGCTCATGACGGCGCCGTACCAGCACTGGGTTCGCCAGTCCTTGATGCCACCCAGCTTACCCTTGTAGGTGTCATCAATGAGGATGCGGGCGCCCTTTTCCCTGATTTCGTCTTCGCTGATGACATCGGTGTTGTAGGCAATGCCCGTGGTGCCGTAGTCATAAGGAATGGCCGACAGGCCGCCATCGGACAGCTCGCGGAAGGGCTCCATCAGGCGTGGCAGTACATTCTTGAGGTTGGGGATGCGATCTTCATCGAGCTTGATGTCGAGATCAGCATCCACATAGCGGACATAATCGAATACGCCGCTAGAATGAAACACGTTGAATGAGCCGGGCTGACTGGTCTGCACACGGGTGAAGAACTCGTCTACTCCGGCAAAGGTGCCGTCCACCACCTTGATGCCGGTTTCTTTTGTGTAGGGGTCAAAGGCATGTTTGCGCAAGGCATCCGAGACGCTGCCTCCCCAGCCGTCAAAACGGACTTCCCTGGCTTTGGCCAGTGCAGCCAGCGGATGGCCCATCAGGCCCAGGGCGCTGCCTGCCGCAGCCGCCTGCATGAAGTGGCGGCGTGACCAGGCAGAATGAGGGCGATGGTTGTGTGATTTTGTCATGGTTGTCTCCTGTCATTATTGGTAAGGGTTCAGACGCGACCCCGTCTGAAATAGCGCGCCAGCAAGCCGGCGCAAAGGGGCAGACCAACGGTGAGGATGATCATGAGGGTTCCCAGCGCGTTGATCTCGGGACTGATGGATGTCCGCAACATGGCAAAGATCTGCGTAGGCACGGTCTCGGTGCCGGCGGACTTCCAGAACAGGGTGGCAGTGATGTCGTCAAAGGAAATCGTGAAGGCAAACACCATGCCGGCCAGCACAGCCGGCATGATGAGCGGCAGGGTAATCTGAAAGAAGGTTTGCAGTGCGTTGGCCCCCAGACTCCTGGCGGCTTCTTCATACTCACGCTTCAGTCCGGCCAGACGGGCCTGCACCACCAGAATCACAAACGGCAGGGTGATCAGCACATGGCCCATCAGGAGCAGGGCGTATGAACGCTGCACCGAAGCCCACCGCAGGAACAGCAGCAAGGCGACACCAAGCACGACTTCGGGCATGAGAATGGGCATGACCAGTATGGTGTTGATGGCGTTTTTACCCGGAAAATCGAAACGCATCATGGCCATGCTTGCCATGATGCCGAGGATGGAGGAAATGATGGCAGTCTGCGCGCCCAGCATGAGCGAGGTGCGCGCGGCCGCACGGATGGCATCGTTCTGCCGTAGCTCAGCATACCATTGCAGGCTGAAACCCTGCAGGTTCAGGCCGCCGTACTGGTCTGGACTGAAGGACAGCAGGATAACGCCACCAATCGGAAGAAACATGAAGAGATAGACGGCAATGGTGGTCCATCGTATGAGCAGCCAGCGCAAGGGGGTTCTCATGATGCGGTCTCCATTGTCCCGTCAGGCAGCCAGGGAGCGGTATATCTGGCCCAGACCGATATACCGGTTGTAGATCAGCACGATGCCAGTCAGCAGCACCAGCAGCATGATGGACAGCGTGGCCCCCATGGGCCAGTCGAGCAGCACGATAATGGTGTCGTAGATGAGCTGGGCAAACATGGCGTTTTGCGGGCCGCCGAGAATCATGGGGGTGACGTATGTCCCCGCACCCAGCACGAAGCACAGCAGGCCGCCAGCGGCCAGGCCAGGCAGTGACAATGGCAGCGTGACCTCCATGAAGACCCGCCAGGGCGGCGCCCCCAGTGTGGCGGCCGAGTCTTCGACATTGCGGTCCACGCCATCCAGCGCCACATAGATGTTGAGTATCATGAACGGCAGCAGATAATGCACCAGACCCAGGATGACACTGGCCTCGTTGTAGAGCATCTGCATTGGCTCATTGACAAGGCCAAGCGCCATCAGCGTGGTGTTGAGCACGCCCTTGGCACCCAGGATGTTGATCCACGACAGCGTCCGGATGATGTAGCTGATCCAGAATGGCAGCAGGAGCAGGATGATGAGAAAGGTCTTGTTGCGAATCTGGCTGCGCACAAGAAAATAAGCCACCGGATAGCCGACGATGGCGCAAACCAGCGTGGAGACAATTGCAATACGCAATGTTTGCCACAGAATGGCCCAATAGAAGGGATCACCCAGCAGTTCCTTCCAGTTTTGCAGTGTCCATTCCTGGGTGGCCAGCCCCGTGGCACTGCCCAGCCATAGCGAGTAAACGACCACAAACGCGACGGGAATGACCAGTAGAAACAGATAGGCGGTCAGGGTGGGCGCCAGCAGCAGCCAGGGTCGGGTCAGCGTACGCGATGAAGGGGTCATGGGACGGGTTCCTTATCTTCCTGACAGAAAGCCTTCCAGAAAAGCCTGCAGGCTGGTGCCAATGATGTCCACGCCATAGCCGCCTTCCTGCACAATGACGGTGGGCAGCCGCAGCGTACCCAGGCGTTTGCCCATGTTGTGGAAGCAGTCATCGGTCAGCTCCAGGACACCGAGAGGATCATCCTTGTGGGCATCCAGGCCCAGCGCGACCACCAGGGCCTGAGGCTGATATTGCGTCAGGGTCGAGCGGGCCTGTTCAAAGTGCTGCATCCAGACTGCATCGCCCGTGCCATGTGCCACGGGAATATTGAGGTTGAACCCCTTTCCGTCAGCGCTGCCTGTTTCGTCGGCATAGCCGGTGAAGAAGGGATAGTAGGTGGTGGTGTCGGCGTGCAGGGACAGTGTCAGCACATCGTTGCGGTGGTAGAAGATTTGTTGTGTGCCATCACCATGATGCACGTCCACATCAAGGATGGCCACCTTGCCGAATGCCTGGCCGAGAAGCTGTGCAGCCAGCGCGCTGTTATTGACATAGCAAAAGCCGGCAGCACAATCATGCTTGGCATGGTGGCCCGATGGCCGGCACAGCGCGTAGGCGGCGTCTTGTCCGGAGGCCACTGCCCGGGCCGCTGCGATGGCACTATGGGCGGATCTGAGCGTCGATTCCCAGGTGTGCGGGCCCATGGGGGCGCTCATGTCACCCAGGTACCAGGCGGTGCGGGCAATGGGAGAGGTGGGCCGGCAACCCGGCCGCGCCAGCTGACCGGGCTGACCATTGAAGTAGGGAGAATGGGCGGGCAGCACTTCGATGCCGGGGTCGGACAGGGTCTGCCATTCTGCCCACGCCTGTTGCAGGAAAGTCAGATAATCCTTTGCGTGAACGGCCTCCAGCGGAGCGGTGCCAAAGTCGGATGGATTGTTGACGGGAATATCCAGCTTGGTCAGCGCATGCAGCAGGGCGTCCGTGCGCTCCCGAACGTCCTTGGGGTGGGTAAGCCGACCTTCCCACATGAATTGCTGGGGGTCGTGTTTCATTTGTTCGTGTGCAAAAAATGCTTGCATGACGGATTCCTGCTAATGCTCAAGTGGCAAAAAGGTGGCTGTGAAAGTCTTTGCGCAGCCGGTTGTGGATGGCCACAAAGTGGTTGTACATGGCCATTCTGGCGGTGGGGGCATCGCGCTGGCTGATGGCGTGGGCGATGTCGTGATGCTCTTCTTCAGCGTGCTGCCAGATTTTTCTGGCAACAAAGTGATTTT
This sequence comes from Burkholderiaceae bacterium, assembly GCA_035301405.1. Lineage (GTDB taxonomy): Bacteria > Pseudomonadota > Gammaproteobacteria > Burkholderiales > Burkholderiaceae_B > JAJYRX01. The sequence goes on along the minus strand of DATGUI010000006.1, from coordinate 3,640 downwards.
CAAGCTGGCTGTACAGTTCACTGTGCGAGCGTAGCTGCCAGACTCGATGAATGGTGGCAACCAGGGCGGCATTTCCGGTGGCCCGGGCGATGGCCATGTGAAAGACAATGTTGTGCGCTGAGGGCGAATCGGATTCCAGCGCGCCCTGTGCGGCAGCCTGGATTGCCTGCAGCTCCTCATCCGAGGCGTTATGTGCGGCTTGCGCAGCGCTTTCGGGTTCGAGCAGCAACTGGACGTGGATGATTTCGGATGGAGTCAGGCCCGACGTGGCGGGTTCGGACTGCTGCAGGGCTTCAAGCACGGCCGATGTATAGCCGGAGGCGGCGGGCGGCGGTTGAGGCGGCATGATCGATGCCGAGGCCGGGGCGGTTGGGGGATCAGCCAGTACATAGACACCGGAGCCGACACGAATCTCGACCAGACCTTCAATTTCAAGGGCAATGAGCGCTTCACGCAGGGTGGTGCGACTGACATTGAGCTGGCTGGCCAGTTCGCGCTCTGATGGCAGCCTGGCGCCTTTTTCAAACGCGCCCGCGCGGATGCGTTCGGCAATTTGCCGCGAGATTTGCCGGTATAGACGGGTACTGCTGATGGGCTCGAAGCTGGCCAATGGTTCCCCCTTGGTGGCCCGTGGGCGCAATGCCGGTGGACAGACTCCTGAATCGCTGCAACATGTCCAGTGGTTGGACCAATCGTAGCGTCTGGGCGAGGGAGTCGCAACAACGATTCAGGTGTTTCGAGGGAAATCCCTAGGAAATCACGCGCGGGGGAAGGAAGATTATTCGGGCCGAACGCGTCATAATACACATTTGCTGCCTTGACTGAATGGCCCGGACCGGCAAGGCGACATCAACCATCAGGAACGCGTATGTCTGACTTACCTCGTTATCACGGTGAATATAAAGTGCCAGGCGGCAAGCTGGTTGTCGTGGACCTGCACCTGAAGGACGACTGTTTTCATCAGGTGCATGTTTCCGGTGATTTTTTCATGGAACCGCCCGAAACACTGGAGGCCATCAACCAGGCACTGGAAGGCCAGCCGCGGCACGCTTCCGCCGAGGAGTTGACCGCCGCTATCCAAAAAGTGCTTGATGACGAGGTCATGATGTACGGCATTACGGTCGCCGGTGTCGTGACGGCAATAGAAAGGGCGTTGGCATGACAACAGCAAACCGCTATCAGGGACGGGTCCGCACAGATTGGACCGATCACGACTGGGAACTCGTTGAAACGGGCCCCCTGCAACCCATGGAGCACATGGCGCTGGATCAGGTATTGCTGGACGAGGTGGCTGCCGGACGCCGGTCGCCAACCCTGCGTTTCTGGGAATGGGCCACACCCGCGGTGGTGATCGGCACCTTTCAATCCGTGCGCAATGAAGTCGACCACGAGGCGGCCACCAGGCATGGCGTGGAAGTCGTGCGTCGCATCAGTGGCGGAGGGGCCATGTTTGTGGAGCCGGGCAACTCCATCACGTATTCGATTTATGCTCCCAAGTCCCTGATTGCCGGCATGACTTTCAGCGAGGGCTACGCGGCCATGGACGCCTTTGTACTGAGCGCCCTGGCGGATCTGGGCATCAGGGCCTGGTACGAGCCGCTCAACGACATCGCGTCCGATGCCGGCAAGATTGCCGGTGCCGCGCAGGCGCATCGGCAGTCAGCCGTCTTGCACCATGTGACCATGGCCTATAACATTGATGTGGATCGACTGATGCAGGTGCTGCGTGTCGGGCGCGAAAAAATGTCTGACAAGGGGACGAAGTCTGCCGCCAAGCGTGTGGATCCCATGCGGCGTCAGACGGGCCTGCCCCGCGACACCATCATTGAGCGCATGGTCGATACCTTCAGGCGGCGCCATGGTCTGCGGGATGGCGCCGTGTCGGACCACGAATGGGCGCTGGCCACGCAACTGATCACGGACAAGTTCGCGACGGATGCGTGGCGTTACAAGGTTCCGTAATCAGGCCAGCCAGCGCTTGCGACGACGGTAGTGCTTGACATTGTGGTAGTCAACCTTGTCGCTGTCGCCCAGATAAAACTCTTGTACGTCGGGGTTTTCCTTGAGGACGTCCGTGGGCCCGTTCATGACGATCTGGCCATTTTCGATCAGGTAGGCGTGGTCGACGATTTCCAGGGCGGCCGTGGCATTTTGCTCGACCAGAAGCACACTGGTGCGTGTCTCCTGGTTGATGTGCCGGATGATACCGAAGATTTCCTGCACCAGTCGTGGGGACAGGCCCAGACTGGGTTCATCCAGCATGAGCAGCCGGGGCTCGGTCATCAGGGCGCGTCCGATGGCAAGCATCTGTTGCTCGCCCCCAGACAGGTAGCCCGCCTTGGTGCCGGAGAATTCCGTCAATCGGGGGAAGAAATCATAGACCATGTCACGCAGCTGATTCAGCCGGCTGCGTGATCCGCCTGTCTGGTAGGCAGCCAGCAGGTTGTCGTCGGGAGTCAGATGCCCGAAGATTCGACGCCCTTCCATGACATGCACCAGCCCGAGGCCAACCCGTTGCGCTGCTCCGTAAGGCAGCAGATTTTCTCCCTGAAACGTGATGCTGCCCCGCGTGACTTCGCCGCGTTCGGGCGCGAGCAGCCCACTGATGGATTTCAGTGTGGTGCTCTTGCCCGCGCCGTTGGAGCCCAGGAGCGCAACCATGCTGCCTTCCTGGACATTCAGCGACACCCCGCGTATGGCGAGGAAAACCTTGTCGTAAATGACTTCGACGTTTTCCAGCGTAAGCATTAACTGCCGCTCTCTTGTCTGAATTTCTCGGCTTCGGCGCGGATCTCATCCCAGACAACGTCTTCGAAAGAAGCGTGCCATTCACCGTCTCCCAGTGGTGCCCACTGCTCGCCATCCCACTCGACAACCCGGCCAAGCCCACCACCCTGGTGATCCTGAGCGCTGAACGTGACGGGTGCCATCAGGCCATTGGCGTCAAAGTCCTTGATCAGCTCAAAACCTTTGGCGAGCTTTTCTCCCGTCAGGGGGGCGCCATGTTCGTCAAGTGCCAGACGGGCTGCTTCAACCGCAATGGCCATGGACGCCATGCCAATGTTGTAGTAGGTGCGGCCGACGTTTTTCTTGTCGCCAGCGCCCTTGCCGGTATCAATGACTTTTTCGACCACTTCTTTCAGCATGTCGGAGTCGGTACCACTAGCAGCTACCTGGAATTTGCGTACGCCTTTGGCGACGTCAGTGCCAACGGACTCCATGTCAGCTTCAGCCAGCCAGACAACGGAGTGGATCTTCTCGGGAGCGATGCCATTGCGTATGCCATCGCGTACGGAGACGGCTTGTGCGCCCCCCGCGCCCCAGATGATGACGTTGTCAGGCTTGAAGCGACGGACATCGGACCAGGTCGAGGACTGTTCATTACCCGGGCTGGCGTAGGGGAAGGTGCGAAGCTCGAAGCCCAGTTTTTCGGAGAGCTTTTCCAGCACGGGAATGGGTTCGCGACCAAAGGGTGAGTCAATATAGACGTGCGCGATTTTCTTGCCTTCCAGGGATTCTTCCTGGTTCATGTGATCAACCAGAACGGCTGCCTGGGCCCAGTAGGTGGCCATGATGGGGAAGACGTAGGGGAAGGTCTCGCCATCACTGGCATCACCGCGACCGTGCAGAACGGTGATCA
>DATGUI010000005.1:0-4160 GCA_035301405.1 Burkholderiaceae bacterium | reverse complement strand
TGGCGCTGGGCACGGTGGGCACCTGTTTCATGACCGCCCTGATCTGGATGCCCCTGGCCGAAGCCACGGCCATTTATTTCACCTCGCCCCTGCTTGTGGTAGCACTGTCTCCGTGGTTTTTGCAGGAACGCGTCTCGCCCGTCAAGTGGCTGGCGGTCAGTGCGGGGTTTATTGGCATGCTGTTCATTGTCCGGCCCGGCAATGAGCTGCCCTGGCTGGGCACCGTACTCATGGTGGTGTCGGCCATCAGCTTTGCGTTATTTCAGCTCCTGACGCGCAAGCTGGCAGCCCATGTGCCCAACCATGTGCAATATGGCACCACGGCCATTCTGTGCCTTGTCATCACGGCTGTGCCGGCTCCCTTTTTCCTGCCGCAGCCCTGGCCGTATGCCCTGACGTTGCTCATGATTGTCGCCATCAGTTCGACCAATGCACTGGCTCAGGTCCTGCTACTGGCAGCGTTTCAGAGAATTGCCGCCTCAACGCTGGCACCCTTCAATTATTTTCAATTGCTGATTGCTGTTGTCATCAGTGCCACCTGGTTCAAGCAGGCACCCGACAATCTCGCGCTGCTTGGCATTGGCCTGATTGCAGCAGGCGGGCTGTACCTGGCCCGCCCCGAGCGCCAGAAGCCCACCTGACTGACCGTGGGCACGAAACCCGAGTGCTGTCTAGTAGCCCTGGTCAACCCTGACCACGCCCGATGGAATGTCGCCCGCGACATATTGGCGGATTTTCCCTGAAATCTGCGCGACCGTTTCCCGGGGCAGGCTGGCGGCTGCCGTGTGGGGGGTGATGTGAATACGTGAGTCTGTCCAGAAAGGGTGATCCTGCGGCAACGGCTCCTGGTGAAAGACATCCAGTGTGGCGCTCATGAGTTGACCGCTGTCCAGCAGGGGGATGAGGTCTTCTTCAACCAGGTGCTCGCCCCGGCCCATGCTGATGAGCAAGGCATCGGGCAGCAGCTGGCCCAAGGTCCGGGCATTGAGAATACCGCGGGTTTCGGGGGTGAGCGGCAAGGTGTTGATCAGTACCCGGGTACGACCAAGAAAATCATCAAACTGATCCTGACCATGAAAGCTTTCCACACCCGCCACCTCACGTGGCGACCGTGACCATCCGGCCACGGGGTATTCAAACGTCGACAGCATTTCTGCCACACGCGAACCCATCTTGCCCATGCCCAGCACGCCAACCGGCCAGGCCTCCCGGTCAATATCAGCCTGCGGCGCCCATTCTTTCTTTTTCTGCAGGGATTCGTAACACGCAAAACTGCGCGATTGACGCAAGATGGCCTGCAAGGCGTATTCGGCCATCTGTATGGACATGCCTGCGTCCTCCAGCCTGACCACCAGCGTATCCGAGGGCAGTTCGGGCAACTTCAGCAATGCATCCACACCCGCACCCAGATTGAATATGGCCTTGATCCCTTTCTCTCGAACGAAGAGGTCTTCGGGCGGCATCCAGGCCACTGCAATTTCAGCCTCCGTCGGGGCGGCATCAGGCTGCCATTCGACAATTTCGGCCTCGGGCAGTGCCTGGCGCAAAAGCGTCAGCCAGGCATCTTCGTTGGTCATCGCGGAAGCGTACAGAATTTTCATCGGATTCTCGTCAGGACGGTATGAAATCGTCAATGGTAACAACCTTGGCAGTGGTGCGCACCCCGCCTCCCGGCCACGACAGATTGATCACACCCCATGATGGACACGGCAACCCTGAATGCACTGCCCGCCGCACAGGCAAAATGGATAAAATGTACACTGACTCATGTGCCCCACCGTCTCTACTTTAACAAGGAATCAGTCATGACTTCGTCAACCCGTACCATGTCCGAACTTCAGGATCTGCGTGACAGAAACGTCGCTCCTGGCGTGGCCACCGCCCACCCGCTGTTTATCGAGCGTGCCAAAGGCTCCCGAGTCTGGACAACGGATGGCAAGGAATATCTTGATTTCGTGGGCGGCATTGGCGTCATGAATGTCGGTCACAACAATGATGCCGTGGTCGACGCCGTACGCAGGCAGCTTGAACGCGTCACCCATATGGCATTCCAGGTTGCCGGCTACGATGTCTATGTGGATCTGGCTGCCCGACTGAACAAGCTGGTCGGAAAAGGTGCCGACTACAAGTCCGTCTTCCTGACCACAGGGGCCGAAGCCGTTGAAAACGCCGTGAAGATTGCCCGGTCATACCGCAACGCGCCAGGCATCATTGCCTTCCGAGGCGGCTTCCATGGCCGCACGCTCATGGGCATGACCCTCACCGGCATGAGCGCACCCTACAAGCAGAACTTTGGTCCCTTTGCAGGCGATGTCCACCACACACCCTACCCCGACGAATACCGCAATGTCGATGCCGAAACGGCGCTGCGCGAACTCAACAACCTGCTCGAAACCACCGTCACCCCTGATCGTGTTGCCGCCGTACTGATTGAACCCGTGCAGGGCGATGGCGGCTTTCTCTATGCCGGCAAAGAGTTCCTGCAGGGCCTGCGCAAACTGACCGAAAAGCACGGCATTTTGCTTATCTGCGATGAAATCCAGACCGGCTTTGGCCGTACCGGCAGCCTGTTTGCGTTCGAACAGGCCGGCATCCAGCCCGATCTGGTCACGGTGGCCAAGAGCCTGGCCGGTGGCCTGCCCCTGTCAGGCGTCGTCGGCCGTGCCGAGGTCATGGACGCGCCTACCCCAGGCGGTCTGGGTGGCACCTATGGCGGTAACGCACTTGCCTGCGCCGCCTCGCTGGCCATCCTGGACCTCTTCGACAACACGGACCTGCTCGAACAAGGCATCCGGCTGGGCAAGCAGCTACGCGAAGGGCTTGAAAAGCTCGCAGAAAAATATCCGCAAATCGGTACGCTCCGGGGCCTGGGCGCCATGCAGGCCATGGAATTCGTCAAAGACGGCGACCCCTTCTCCCCCGATCCCGATACCCCGCAACGTGTCATTGATCATGCACGCGAACTCGGGTTGCTTGTCATCAAATGCGGCTTCTACCGCAACACGGTGCGCCTGCTCGCGCCCCTGACGACGACCGAGGCCGAAGCCGCCCAGGCACTTGATATTCTCGACGAGGCGCTTGCTCGCGCCACCAAATAACCCAGAAGGTTGATTCATCATGTCCAATTCTGTTCCCACCCTGTCCGACCAGCAGTTTCTGCAATGGCTGGACGATACCCTCAAACAGAGCGATACCAACACCTTTGGCGTGGTTTCGCCTGCCAGCGGCCAGGAGGTCGCCAAGGTTGCCGATGCCACCGCCAGCGATGCCCAGGAGGCCCTTGACCGTTCCGTCGCAGCCTTCCAGACATGGCGCGAGGTCAACCCCTGGCAGCGGGCGCAACTTCTCATGGACTGGTACCACGCCATCATGGCCAACCAGGACACCATCGGGCGCATCATATCGCTTGAAATGGGCAAGCCGGTCACCGAAGCCAAGGGCGAGGTTGCCTATGCGGCCTCCTTTGTCCAGCTCTACAGCGAAGAAGCCAAGCGTATCCAGGGGGAATCCTTCAGCAGCCAGTTCTCTCACAAGCGGCTCTATGCGTTGCGTACCCCCGTGGGCCCGGTCTATGCCATCACGCCCTGGAACTTCCCCGCTGCCATGATTACGCGCAAGGTCGCACCGGCTCTGGCAGCCGGCTGCACAGCCATTGTCAAGCCAGCGCCACAGTCCCCCCTGACGGCCATCTTCCTGTCCTATCTGTGGGAGCAGGTTGGCGGCCCCGCCGATGCACTCATCACCCTGACAACGCAAGACGCCCAGGGCGTATCGCAAGTCATGTTCGATGACGAACGCATCCGCAAGCTCACCTTCACGGGCAGCACCGAGGTTGGCCGGCTACTGTACGAGCAAGCCGCCAAGACCATCAAGAAGGTTTCACTGGAACTCGGTGGCCATGCACCGTATCTGGTTTTTGAGGACGCTGACCTTGATCTCGCCGTCGAGGAAGTGGTTGCCTCAAAATTTCGCAATGCAGGCCAGACCTGTGTCTGCACTAACCGCGTCTACGTCCAGAAGGACGTTGCAGACGCCTTCACCAAGAAGCTGGTTGACCGGGTGAGTCGCCTCAAGGTGGGTGACCCGGCTGACGCCGCCACCGAAATCGGCCCGCTGGTCGATGCCGGCGGACTCAAGAAAGTCCAGAGCCACGTCAAGGA
>DATGUI010000004.1:0-2005 GCA_035301405.1 Burkholderiaceae bacterium | reverse complement strand
GTGCGGTCGATGGTAGCCAGCGTGGCATCGCTGGGAGGCAGGCTGAGCTGATGGGCCAGGTCGGCGCTGACATGGCGGCGCAGGGTGGCAGCCGGCTGATCAAAGATTTGTGGGGGCAGGCCAAAGGCAGCCAGCAGAGCGCGGGCCCGGACGGGGCCCACATCGGGCTCGAGAGTCAGACGCAGCCAGGCCGCGAGTTCTGTCTTGTCAGCATGAGAAACCATGTCTCAGTGTGTCATGTCTGCAGAAAAATGGCGATAGGCAATCAGGACGCAAAAGTCCGGCCTGCAGGGTAAATTGTTCTATCATATAGGTTTGTCGACACTTTTATTGGGTCATGACATGGCTTTACTCCCGATTTTGCATTATCCGGATCCGCGCCTGTACAAAACGGCCGCGCCGGTTTCGCAGGTTGATGATCGCATCCGGACCCTTGTGCGCGACATGGCCGAGACCATGTACGCGGCGCCCGGTATCGGGCTGGCTGCAACCCAGGTTGATGTCCACGAGCGCGTGATTGTCATTGACGTCTCGGAAGAGCGCAACGATTTGCTGGTGCTGATCAATCCTGAAATCATCGAGCGCAGCGACGACAAGCAGGTTTACGAAGAAGGCTGTCTGTCCGTGCCCGATGTCTACGACGAGGTCGAGCGGGCGGCACGCGTACGTGTCCGTGCCCTGGACGAGCACGGCGAGTCCTTCGAGTTCGATGCAGACGGGCTGCTTGCCGTGTGCGTTCAGCACGAAATCGACCATCTCGATGGCAAGGTGTTCGTCGAGTATCTTTCGCGACTCAAGCAGGATCGCATCCGTACGCGGCTGCGCAAGCTGGCGCGTCAGCGCGAGCGCGAACACCAGCCCGTCTGACCCATGGAACGCACGTTGCGCATCGCCTTTGCCGGCACGCCTGTCTTTGCACGCTGCGCGCTGGAAGCGCTGCTGGAAGCAGGCCACGATATCTGTCTGGTACTGACCCAGCCCGATCGCGCCTCCGGACGGGGCATGCGCGTGGTGCCCAGCCCCGTCAAGGAACTGGCCGTACAGGCCGGCATTGCCGTGTGCCAACCCCGCAGCCTGCGGCTCGACGGGCGCCATCCTGATGACGCCCGGATGGCCCAGGAGCAGCTCGAGGCGGCTGCCCCCGACGTCATGGTGGTGGCGGCCTACGGGCTGATTCTTCCCAAATGGGTGCTGGAGCTTCCCACACACGGTTGCCTGAATATTCACGCCAGCCTGTTGCCCCGGTGGCGTGGCGCAGCGCCAATACAGCGCGCCATCGAGGCCGGCGATGCCGAAACCGGCATTACCATCATGCAAATGGATGAAGGCCTGGATACCGGCGATATGCTGTTGACACGCCCTCACCCCATTGGTCCGAACGATACTGCCGCCACGCTGCACGATGCGCTCGCTGCGCTGGGGGCACGCAGCATTGTCGAGGCACTGGAGCAGCTCGTATCCGGCCAGTTGAAGGCCCGGAGGCAAGGCCCGCAGGGTGTCACTTATGCAGAGAAGCTGACCCGGGCGGAAGCGGCACTGGATGTCACCCAGCCGGCTCACGAGCTGGCAAACCGCATTCGTGCCTTTGACCCGTTCCCCGGCGCCACCATTACGCTTCCCGGATTGGCGGAGCCGGTCAAGGTCTGGCAGGCGCAAGCGCTTGCCGATGAGGTCGCGCAGGCTCAGCCTGGCGAGATTCTCGCACGGGGCGCAGAAGGCATTGACATGGCCACGGGCCACGGTACGTTGCGATTGCTTGAGCTGCAGCGTGCCGGGGGTCGGAGGCAACCTGTTTCGGCGTTTGTGCAGGGCTGGTCAGCTGAATGACAGAATGCCGGGGCATGCAGGCCAGTGTCGCTCTGTCTGACACGCTGACAGCAGCCGCACGCTGCGTGCAGCAGGTGCTGGCGGGCCGGTCACTGAGCGAAAGTCTGGCATCGCTGTCTTCGGTCGTGCGTCCCGGTGTTCAGGCCATCAGTTTCTTCACCATGCGACGACTGGCGCA
>DATGUI010000003.1:0-6792 GCA_035301405.1 Burkholderiaceae bacterium | reverse complement strand
GTTTGTCCGGCAATTTGCGCATACCGACAGGGACTGGTTTGGGGCCCAGCCCTGGCCGGCATTGCAGCACTGGCTGGCTGCCTTTCTGGAGAGTCCGTTGTTTGTGGGCATCATGAAAAAACATGCGCCCTGGGAGCCCGGTCAGGCAGATCTGATTTTTGCGCCAGCCTGAGCCGACCCCTGCTGGCCGGGGGCCAGACTGCTCAGGTTCCGTCGCGGTTCATGCCTGGGACCACGGCAAAGAAACCGCCATCGACATGGGTGATCTCGCCCGTGATGCCCGCAGCCAGGTCCGACAATAGAAACGCTGCCGTATTCCCGACATCTTCAATGGTGACATTGCGGCGCAGTGGCGCATTGCGCTCGACGAAGCGAAAGATTTCGGTAAAGTCCTTGATGCCGGATGCAGCCAGCGTCTTGATGGGGCCGGCCGAAATGGCATTGGCGCGTATGCCCATGGGGCCCAGGTTGGCAGCCAGATAGCGGACGCTGGCTTCAAGTGCAGCCTTGGCCACACCCATGGTGTTGTAGTGGGGAATGACGCGCTCGGCGCCCAGGTAGGTGAGGGTCAGGACTGAGCTGGGCCGGCCTTCCAGCATGGGCATGGCGGCCTTGGTAAGCGCCGGAAAGCTGTAGGCGGAGATGTCGTGCGCCGTCAGGAAGTTTTCGCGGGTCAGGCCGTCGAGGAACTCTCCGGCAATGGATTCCCGGGCCGCATAGCCGATGGAATGCACCAGACCATCGAGCCCGTCCCAGCGTTTGGCCAGCGTGACAAAGGTATTCTCAATGTCCTCGTCGATGCCCACATCGCAGGGAATGACAATATCCGTTTCCAGCTCCCGGGCGAATTTGTCAACGCGGTCCCGGAAGCGTTCGCCTGCGTAGGTAAGCGCCAGCTCGGCACCCTGTTGCCGACAGGCCTGGGCGATGCCCCAGGCGATGGAGCGGTTGGATAATACCCCAGTGATCAATATGCGTTTGCCCTTGAGGAAACCCATGGTCAAGTCCTTTTTAAAGAAGCAGTTTGTTGTTGGCCGGCTGGCTGGTGCGGGATGCGAAGCTGTTTGCCTGGCCTGAGATGGTCACCACGCAACTGGTTGTGCTGGCGCAATTTTTTGACGGTAGTGCGGTAGCGACGGGCCAGGCCATATAGTGTATCGCCTGGTCGAATCGTATGTACGGTGTCGGCGGTCTCTGATGCGCCGGCTGGCTGACCGGCAGGGGCAGACGCAGGTGCAGACGAACGAGCCGTCGTACGATTCGTGAGCACGGCAGGGGACTCCGTGTTGAGCGACACCAGTTGCAGGCCGTTGCTATCGCTTGGTCCGGGCACCAGCACGGTATCGGCATCTTCCTGCTGCAGGGCGGGCTGGTTTTCATTGACCTTCTGAAGCTCGGACAGGCTGATGCCGTATTGCCGGGCGATATCGGCGTCCGTTTCACCTGGCTGGCGCTTGTGGCGTCGCCAGGTGGTCAGTCGGCCCCGGTATTGGCGCAGATTCTTGTTGAAGGTTTCAACGTTTTCATGGGGCAGGAGGAATGTGGTGCCCTTGTCGGCAAGCAGGACGGATTGGTTGAGGCCGGCATTGAGCGCCAGGAAGTCGTCTTCGGGCATTTCGGCCAGGTGCGCCACGACGGCCACATCCATGTCGTGCTTGCGATGGATGTGCGTGAAGTAGGGCGTGTTGCGGATGGTGGGCAGGGTCAGTCCATAGCGGATGGGTTCGGCAATGAGGTTCTTGAAGGCTTGCAGGCGTGGTACGTAGTTGCGTGTTTCCTTGGGAAGATCCAGCGACAGGTAGTCTGTGGGCAGGTCCTGTTGCTCGTTTTTTTTCATGGCCCGTTGAATGGCGCCTTCTCCCATGTTGTATGAGGCCAGGGCCAGGTGCCAGTCGCCCTGGAACTCGTACAGGTACTCGAGATAATCGAGTGCTGCCGTGGTCGAGGCGATCAGGTCGCGTCGCTCGTCCTTCCACCAGTCGTGCTGCAGATTGAAGTGCCGGGCGGTACTGGGAATGAATTGCCACAACCCCATGGCACTGGAACGTGACAGCGCGGAGGGGTCGTAGGCGCTTTCAATGAATGGCAGCAGGGCCAGCTCGGTGGGCATGCCGCGCCGGTTGAGTTCGTCGACCACGTGATAAAGATATTTGCTCGCGCGCCGCGTCATGACCAGCACGGACTCGGGATGCGATGCGTAGTAATCTGTCCATTTGCGGCTGCGTTCGGTGTTGATGTTGGGGATGGCAAAGCCGCGACGCAGGCGTTCCCAGAGGTCATCGGGTGCACGGGTGAGATCCAGCGTGCCATCCGTGTCAATGGCATAGGGGTGCGGGTCTTCTGTGACAACAGGCCCGGTGCACCCTGCCAGCATGGCGACCAGACCGATCAATAGCAGGTATTGCAGGCGGTTCATGAAGCGTGGTGAAAGTGATCAGAAGTTGTTTTTCCAGTCGCGCAGGATGGCAAAGACGGCGACCTCGGTGTCGGGTGTTTGCCCGGAATATTCAGCGGCAGCTGCAATGATAGCGGGTTCGCGAGTACGCAGAAACGGGTTGGTGGCCAGTTCCTGCCCGATTGTGCTGGGCAGGGTGGGCTGCTTCTGTTGACGCAGGGACGTGGCGTGCGTCTGGCGTGATGCCAATGCCTGGTTGCCGGGCTCGACGGCCATGGCCCAGGCCAGGTTGGACAACGTGTATTCGTGCGCACAACAGACCAGCGTTTCGGGTGGCAACTGCGACAGACTGGCAAGCGAATCATGCATTTGTGCCGGGGTGCCTTCGAACAGCCGGCCACAACCGGCAGCGAAAAGCGTGTCGCCACAAAACAGGATGGGTTGATCGTTCAGGTGGCCATGGTAGGCAATGTGACCGGCGGTGTGGCCAGGAACGTCCAGCACGCTCAGGGACAGCGGCAGATTGTCGAAAGCGACTGAATCACCCTGTGCGAGACGGTGATCGCAGGCCGGAAGGGTTTCAGTGGCCGGGCCATGAACCACGGTATCGGGGTGGGCCTGCAACAGTTCGAGAACACCGCCCACGTGGTCGTGATGATGGTGAGTCAGTAAAATGGCATCCAGATGCAGGTTGTGCCGGGTCAGGATCCTGTCTACAGGTTCTGCCTGTCCGGGGTCAACCACGATGGCGTGATCACCCTGGCAGATCAGCCAGATGTAGTTGTCAGAAAGTGCCGGTAGGGCAAGCAGCTGAATCTGGTCACGCAGGGAACTCTGGTAGGCTACGGGTGCGGGCGTTTTCAAGGCTGGCATACAGGAGAACAGGCAAAGTGGAGCAACCACACATTATAGAGCTTGCGCGCTGGCTGGAAAGCCCCGCCGGTCAATACGTGCTGGCCTGGGAACAAAAGCAGATTGACCGTCTGGTCGCCAACGTTTTTGGCTATCACGCCGTGCAGGTGGGCCTGGTCGAGAAAAACTTCTTGCGTGCCAGTCGGATCCGCCACAAGGGCCGTACCTGCGTGCAGGTTGCCCACGGCAGAAAGCACAGGGCCATGCTGGTGGCTGCACCCGAGCACCTGCCCTTTGAATCACAAAGCATTGACCTGCTCGTCCTGCCGCATGGGCTGGAGTGCTCCACCAATCCGCACCAGGTGTTGCGTGAGGCCAGTCGGGTACTCATGCCCGAAGGCCGCATCATTGTGTCCGGCTTCAACCCATGGAGCCTGTGGGGTGCGCGGGAACGCATTCCCGGCCTGGATCCGCTTCTGCCGATCCCGGCCTCCCTGCAGGTGTCGCTGGTCCGCCTGAAAGACTGGCTGCAGTTGCTGTCCTTCGAGGTCGAAAAAGGCCATTTCGGCTGCTATGCACCGGCTTGCGAGACCACCACCTGGTTTCAGCGCTGGGCATTCATGGAACGTCTGGGTGCCCGATGGTGGCCGGTTTGCGGCGCAGTGTATGCTGTCTCGGCTGTCAAGCGGGTCGCCGGCATGCGGCTGATGGGCCCAGTGTGGAAACAGGCACCCAGCCGTGTCCGGCGTCAGCGCGTTGTCACCAGTCGGCAGGCAACACGATATCAACAATCAGAGGCAGGAGCAGAGATTGAACACAACGACCAAATCCGTTGAAATCTGGACCGATGGTGCTTGCAAGGGCAACCCGGGGCCGGGGGGCTGGGGCGCGTTGCTGCGTTATGGTCAGCACGAACGAGAGCTGTACGGCGGAGAATGGGAAACCACCAACAACCGCATGGAAATCATGGCGGTGATCAAGGCATTGCGCGCTCTGAAAGCGCCCTGCAAGGTGACCATCCATACCGATTCGCAATATGTTCGCAACGCCATGACAAAGTGGCTGCCCGACTGGAAGCGGCGGGGATGGCGCACGGCAGCAAGGAAGCCTGTTAAAAATGCAGATCTCTGGCAATTGCTTGATGACCTGGTCGCCCGCCACGAGGTGTCATGGAAGTGGGTCAGGGGGCATGCGGGTGATCCTGGCAACGAGCATGCCGACGCGCTGGCCAACCGGGGTGTTCCCACGACGGAATATTCTGCCTGAATCCGTGTTTTCTCGGCCTATCTGGGGTACAGTCCTAGCATGAAAATATTCAGACCTTGTTTCTGCTGGTTGCAAATGGTGGGGTGGGTGCTGGCCGGCAGCCTGTCCATGGCCGTCGCTCAGGATCAGGAAGAGGCCGTCATCGTTGAAACGGCATATGTTGAAACGGCAGTCTGGTCGCATAGCGTGACGGCGGTGGGCTCACTCAAGTCCCGGGATTCGGTCGTGATCCGGCCGGAGATCACGGGCCGCATTGCCGAGATCAACTTCACCGAAGGGGGGCCTGTCGAGCAAGGACAGGTACTCATCCAACTGGATGATGCCATTGCCCGCGCCGAGCTTGAGCAGGCCGAAGCGGCGCTGAGCCTGGCCCGCAGTCAGTTCAACCGGGCCCGGCAACTGACGGAGCAGGGCTTCATCAGTACGCAGGCGCGCGACGAATCCGCCAGTGAGCTCAAGGTTCGCGAAGCCAGTGTCTCCATGGCCCGGGCGCAGCTCGACAAGACACGGATCAAGGCGCCCTTCGATGGCCTGATCGGCCTGCGCGACGTATCACGGGGCGATTATGTCAATGCAGGACAAGATCTCGTCCCCCTGGAATCCATCGATCCGCTCAATGTGGATTTTCGCATTCCCGAACAGTACATGGGGCAGGTAGAGGTCGGTTCGCGCATCCATCTGCGGTTTGACGCCTTGCCCGACGTCGCTCGTGACGGCATTGTCGGCGCCATCAGCCCGGTGGTGGAAACCGGTGGCCGTTCCATATTGCTCAGAGCCAGCGTGCCAAATGAAGACAGCGCGCTGCGACCCGGCATGTTTGCACGGGTGGATCTGCGTTTTGCGGACCACGAGGCCCTGGTGGTGCCCGAGGCATCCATTGCCCCATCCGGAGAGGGAAGTGCTATCTACATCGTGGACGAAGGGCAGGTGCGCAAGGTGGATGTCGTGCTTGGCGTGCGACGCGACGGGCAGGTCGAGGTCGTGGGCGGTGTGGAAGAAGGGGACGAAATCCTGGTGTCGGGCCTGCAGCAAGTCTCTGACGGATCGCCCGTACAGGTGGTGAACGACCATGATGATTCCCGCTCCTGATCAGCCAGCCGGGCGGCGTGCATGAGAATCTCCGAAGTCTGCATCGAGCGCCCGGTCTTTGCAACCGTTCTGTCGCTCATCATCGTGCTCATCGGGCTGATTTCCTACGACAGGCTCACGGTGCGCGAATACCCCGCCATCGACGAACCCGTGGTGTCAGTCATTACCGCTTATACCGGTGCGTCGCCCGAGGTGGTCGAATCCCAGGTCACCAAGCCGCTCGAAGACCAGCTATCGGGAATAGAGGGTGTGGATGTCATGACATCGCGCAGCCGGTCCGAACGCAGCCTGATCAACATCAAGTTCAACCTGAGCCGTGACCCCGACGGTGCGGCGGCAGATGTCCGGGACAAGGTTTCTCGTGCGCAACGCCATCTTCCTGATGAAATCGATGAACCCATCGTCAGCAAGGTTGAAGCCGATTCCATGCCAATCATTTATATCGGCGTCACTACGGGTGATTACGATGCCATGGAAGCGTCCGACTACATCAAGCGCTACATCGAGACGCGCCTGTCTGTCCTGCCGGGGGCGGCCGAGGTACGGGTGTTTGGCCAGCGCGAACCCTCCATGCGGGTATTCATTGATCGCGACAAGCTGGCGGCCCATGGCCTGATCGTCCAGGATGTGGAAAACGCCTTGCGCAGCCAGAACGTGCTGATTCCTGCCGGCCGCATCGAGTCGGTCAACCGGGAGTTCTCTGTTGTATCGTCAACCGATCTCCATACGGTTGAGCAGTTTCAGAATGTGGTGGTGGCGGTATCCCAAGGGTATCCCGTGCGGTTGCGGGATGTGGCCAACATCCGGCGTGGTCCGGTGGATGAGCGCATCATGGCGCGTTTCAACGGGCAGTCCAGCCTGACCATCGGCGTGACCCGGCAGTCTACTGCCAATCCGCTGGATCTGTCGCAAGAGGTCCACAAGGAAGTCGAGCTCATCAATCAGAATCTGCCCGGCGGCATGAAACTGAACATGTCATACGACAGCTCCGTCTTCATCCAGGAATCCATTGACTCCGTTTACCGGACGGTTGCCGAGGCCACCCTGCTGGTGGTGCTGGTGATTTTCTTCTTTCTGCGCAATGTCAGGGCGGCCATCATCCCCATTGTCACCATTCCGGTGTCGCTGGTGGGTGCCTTCGGCTTCATGTATTTTTTCGGGTTTTCCATCAATACCCTGACACTGCTGGC
>DATGUI010000002.1:0-13109 GCA_035301405.1 Burkholderiaceae bacterium | reverse complement strand
ATCTGAATGGTGGCCTGGGACAGAATTGAACTGCCGACACAAGGATTTTCAATCCTCTGCTCTACCAACTGAGCTACCAGGCCGCCGTAAAGGCAAAATCATACACCAAATTTCAGATTGTCGCTTGCCAGGTTTCCAGGGCGCGGGAGCGCATGGTGCTTGCCACGTACCGTCTTTTGACGGCCCGTGCTTTGCGCATCGTCAACCTTTCAGTTATCAACAGGTTATGTTTCATGAATTCAACGCCTATAATAGGGGACCATATTGAAACTGCATAGTCCCGGCACGTGGTCGGGCCGTCTCGGGTTTGTTACATGTCGCCAGATGTCTTGACTTTCGGTCTTAATCATCAGTCCGCGCCGGTAGACGTGCGCGAGCGCGTGTCCTTTCCTGGCGATGTCCTGCGTTCTGCGCTTGATGGCCTGCGCGCCACTTTTCAGACACGCGTATCCGAAGCTGCCATCCTGTCAACATGCAATCGTACTGAAATCTACTGCGCGGCCGAGCCCGAGGTCTCCGAGCATATTCCTGCGTGGCTGGCTGATTTCAACAAGCTCGAGGCCGGCAGTCTGCAACCCCATCTGTACCGCTATCAGCACAACGACGCTGTTCGCCATGCCTTCAGGGTAGCCAGCGGTCTGGATTCCATGGTGCTGGGCGAACCCCAGATCCTGGGCCAGATGAAAGACGCCATGCGCGTTGCCAACGAGGCCGGTTCACTGGGAACCCTGCTGCACCAGCTGTTTCAGCGCACGTTTTCCGTTGCCAAAGAGGTGCGCACGCAAACGGCCATTGGCGCCCATTCCGTCTCCATGGCGGCCGCGTCGGTCAAGCTCGCCGAGCGCGTCTTTGGTGACTTGTCCGAAACCCGCGTCCTGTTCATTGGCGCAGGCGAAATGATCGAGCTGTGCGCCGCGCATTTCGCAGCCACGCACCCTAAATCCATGACGGTCGCCAACCGTACCCGCGAACGCGCCGAAAAGCTGGCCTCACAGATATCCGCCACCACGATGAAGCTGGCTGATCTGCCCGATGCCATCGCGCAGTACGACATTGTCGTGTCCTGCACGGCCAGTTCCCTGCCCATTCTGGGTCTGGGCATGGTAGAGAAGGCCACCCGCGCCCGTCGGCATCGCCCTATTGTCATGATCGACCTGGCCGTGCCGCGCGACATAGAAAACGAGGCTGGGCGCTTACCCGACGTCTATCTGTACTCGGTCGATGATCTCGGCCGCATGGTGCAGTCGGCCTCTGACGCCCGTCAGGCTGCCGTGGTGCAGGCCGAAGCCATTATTGAAACCCGCGTGCAGCACTTCATGCACTGGCTCGAAAGCCGGGCCAACGTGCCGGCTATCCTGCAATACCAGCAAGCTGCCGACACCCTGAATGCCACTGAGCTGGACCGCGCCCGTCGTGCCCTGGCGCGGGGCGTGGATCCGGAATTGGTCATCGAGCAGCTGGCCCATGGCCTGAGCCAAAAATACATGCACGGCCCCTTGGCTGCCCTGCATGACAGCCGCGACACCGAGCGCGAGCAGTTGCTATCATTATTGCCCCGCTTGCTGCCCGATCCCGAACGCCGGCGTTAGCCACCATTCCATCCTCATGATCAAACCTTCCATGCACGATCGCCTGGAGCAACTCTCCCACAGGCTGATCGAAATCGATGCCTTGTTGTCCGAGCCAGAAACTGCCAACGATATGGACAGCTTCAGGCGGCTGTCGGTGGAGCGGGCTGAAATCGAGCCGGTCGTCACGGTGTTTCGCGAATATACCGATGCGCAAACGGTGCGCAATGAAGCCCAGGCGCTCATGGAAGACCCCGAAATGCGCGAGCTGGCCGCCGAAGAGTTTCAGACGGCAGACCAGACCATGGACAGGCTTGCCGGCGAGCTGCAGATTCTGTTGCTGCCGCGAGATCCCGACGACCGCCGCAGCGCGTTTGTCGAGATTCGTGCCGGAACCGGCGGCGACGAAAGCGCCCTGTTTGTGGGTGATCTCCTGCGCATGTATCTCCGGTATGCAGAAAATCATGGCTGGCGTACCGAAATCATGGCCGAACACCCATCAGAAATCGGCGGCTACAAGGAAGTGGTTGTCTTTGTGGCAGGCGAAGGCGTGTATGGTCGACTGAAGTTCGAATCCGGGGCCCACCGCGTCCAGCGTGTGCCTGAGACCGAGGCCCAGGGCCGCATCCATACCTCGGCGTGTACGGTGGCGGTGCTGCCCGAGGCCGATCCTGCCGTTGACATCGACATCAATCCGGCCGATTTGCGCATCGATACCTATCGTGCCAGCGGGGCCGGCGGGCAGCATGTCAACAAGACCGACTCCGCCGTGCGTATCACGCACCTGCCCACGGGTACTGTGGTGGAATGTCAGGATGACCGGTCCCAGCACCGGAACCGGGAGAAGGCCATGCAGGTGCTGGCTGCCAGGCTGAAAGACCAGCAAGTCCAGGCGCAGGCTGACCGCGAGGCCGAAGAGCGTCGCATGCTGGTAGGCAGCGGTGACCGCTCCGAGCGCATCCGCACGTATAACTTCCCGCAAGGCAGGGTGACCGACCACCGCATCAATCTGACCCTGTACAAGCTGAACGCCATCATGCAGGGGGACATGGACGAGTTGACAGACGCCTTGCTCAGCGAGAATCAGGCGCGACAGCTGGCGGACCTGGCCAACGAGTAACAGGGCGACACGCCATGCGAGGCACTGATCTGCGCAATCTGCTGTCCCGCAGCCGCCTGCCAGCGCTGGAGCGGCGCATGTTGTGGTGCCACATACTCAATGTCTCGCCCACCTGGCTGATGGCGCATGACGACACCGTTCCGGATGCCGATCAATTATCCCGCTATCAAGCGCTGGAGACCCGGCGACTGGCTGGTGAGCCCATGGCGTATATCCTGGGCTACCGTGCGTTCATGGGGCATTGTTTTGCCGTCACCCCCGATGTGCTCATCCCCCGTCCGGAAACCGAGTTGCTCGTTGAGCTGGCCGTACAGCATGCAGACGACAGGGCGGCCAACGGGCGGGCGGGCGGCTCCGTTTCAAATGGTGATGACAGCGCCTCCCTTCCGGTTCAGTTGCTGGATCTTGGAACCGGATCGGGCGCGGTGTCCATTTCCGTCGCGCTTGCACGGCCGGATATGGTTGTTACCGCCACGGATATCAGCGATGCCGCGCTGGCCGTTGCCCGGAGAAATGCCACGGCGCTTGGGGCCAAGGTCGAATTTTTTTCTGGCAACTGGTACCATGCCCTCCCGGATGGCAAGGTTTTTGATGTTATTGTTTCCAATCCGCCCTATATTGCCGCATCCGATACCCATCTTGAGCACGGAGACTTACGTTTTGAACCGAGACAGGCCTTGACAGATGGCGGTGTGGGCCTGCAAGCTTTGGACAGGATTATTACCGACGCCCCTGCGCATCTGCGCGAAGGCGGCAGCTTGCTGGTCGAACACGGCTGGGACCAGGCTGCTCCGGTGGCAAAGCGGTTTCGCCAGGCGGGTTTCCGGCAGGTATTCAGCCAGAACGACCTGGCAGGCATCCCCCGGGTAACGGGTGGATTTTTGTAATTTTTTATGGATCAATCATGAGTGACGTTCAGGATTTCATTCGCGAAACCGTAACCGGGCACCCCGTTGTCCTGTTCATGAAGGGGACGGCGCAAGCACCGCAATGCGGTTTCTCCGCTCATGCTGTCAATATTCTCAAGGCGGCGGGTGTGGGCAAGCTGGTCACCGTCAATGTGCTGGATGACCCCGAGGTCCGTGAAGGCATCAAGGTGTTTTCCGAGTGGCCGACCATCCCTCAGCTGTACGTCGGCGGGGAATTCATTGGTGGGGCGGACATCATGTCCGAAATGTACGAAAGCGATGAGCTCGTTGAAGTGCTCAAGGGTGCCGGGGCCGTTGCATGACGCAGCAGGCCACGCCGCCGCCCAGGCGGTTGGTGGTCGGCGTGACAGGCGCCACCGGACTGCAGTACGCAGTCCGCATGCTGCAGCTCCTGCGTGAGCAGACGGATGTCGAAACGCACCTGGTGGTGTCGCCTTCTGGCGTTCTGACGCTTCGCCAGGAGCTTGGGCAGGCGCGTCATGAGCTCTACGAGCTGGCCGACCATACCTATAGCTTTCGTGATGTCGGCGCGACGCTGGCCAGCGGCAGTTATGTCACCACGGGCATGGTTGTGGTTCCGTGTTCCATGCGTACGCTGGCCTCGGTGGCACATGGGTTTTCTGATAATCTCATTACCCGTGCGGCTGATGTCACGCTCAAGGAGCGTCGTCGACTGGTTCTGGCTGTCCGCGAGACGCCTTTCAATCTTGCCCACCTGCGCAACATGACAGCGGTGACGGAGATGGGCGGCGTCATATTTCCGCCGTTGCCGGCATTCTATCTGCAGCCCGACAGCATTGATGCCATGGTGGACCACAGCGTCATGCGCATGCTGGATCTGTTTGATATTGTCATTGAAGGTCCGCGGTGGCAGGGTGTAAATAACCCTGATTGACCTCTGCCGGCTCAGCGTTTCCCCATCGGATTCCCTGAGCAGCGCTCACGGGCAATCGTAATGCCGACCGCGCTGCAGTCGGCAAATACGGTGGGCTTGCCCAGACTGATCTGCAATCGCTGAACCTCGGCAAACTCATTGAATATGCGAGTAGCCATGCGCTCGATCAGCGTTTCAAGCAAATTGACATGGCCGTGCGTGCATTCGGTCAGCATGGCCTCGCGCAGCAACCGGTAATCCAGTACCGAGTGCACGTCGTTGTCATCAGCGGCATGTTGCGCGATCACTTCAAACTCTGCATTGATATGCAAGGGCTGAGGCGCGCATTTCTCGTGTTCCAGTATGCCGATGCGGGCTTGCACCACCAGGTCATGAAAAAATATGGTCCGCGTGATCATGATGCGTGCGGGGTCTTGTTCTCTCGCGCCAGGCGACAGCGGATGGCTTCCGGTTCGCGCAGCGTGACTTCAAAATGGCGGAGTTCGTCGCGCCGGAACACATGAATCGTCACCGTCTGGCCAGGCTGCCAGTATCCCAGGGTCTGGACGATATCCTGATCAGTGCGCACGCGCAGCCCGCCCACTGCCACGATGTGATCACCGGCAGACAGCCCCGCTGCATGGGCCACGCCCCCTTCGTAGGCAGTGGCAATGGCGCATCCGCCGTCTGCGTTTTTCAGGCGTACATCGAGCCGGTTGTCATCCTTGTCGGTTTCCCAGCTCAGGGTGATGCCCTGATCGGCAAAAAGCGCTTGCAGGGGAACGTCTTCGCAACCGTACGCGTAGCGCGATATGAAATCATCCACATCAACGCCAGTGGCTTCCTGGATCAGCGCTGGCATGGCCGCTTCAGCCACGCCCACCTGGCTGGCACCCGTTCGTTGATAGAAGTCACGCCCATAACGCTGCCAGAGCAGACGCATGACATCATCCAGCGAACGATTGCCATCGGTTTGTGTGCGGATGAGCAGGTCCAGCCCCAGCGCAACCAGCGAGCCCTTGGTGTAGTAGCTGACCAATGCGTTGGGGGAGTTTTCATCCTGCTTGTAAAACCGTGTCCAGGTGTCGAAAGAGCTTTCTGCCACGCTTTGCTTGAGTCGTCCTGGTCCCCGGTGCACGTTGGTAATGACCCGCGCCAGCCGATCGAGATACTCGGACTCGGCAATGACGCCCGCCCGCGGCAACATGGCATCGTCATAAAACGAGGTAAAGCCTTCGAATACCCACAGCAGGCGGGTGTGGTTTTCGGTGGTCAGGTCGTAAGGCGCAAAGGCCTGCGGTTTGATACGCTTGACGTGCCAGGTATGGAAGTACTCGTGGCTGATCAGCCCGAGAAAATCGGCATAGCCTTCGGGTATGGGCTGACCTTTCACGGGAAGATGGCGTCGCGCAATCATGAGCGCGGTGGAAGCCCGGTGTTCCAGGCCACCATAGTCATTGCCGGTGACCATGGTCATGAATACATACCGGTCGGACGAATCCAGAAACGGTGCGTTCAGGGTGTCGGGATCAAAGAGGGCGATCTGGGCTTCGCAGATCTTTTTGGTGTCGGCGGCAATACGCTCCAGATCAAGATTGGGTGCCACACCGGTAAAGACCATTTCGTGCCGCGCCCCATGCGCGTCAAAATGAATGGTCTGGGGGGTGCCCATTTCAATGGGGTGATCAATCAGTGCGTCGTAGTCCGGTGCCCGATAGCGGCCAAAGCCGTATTCGATCGCGGCATGGGTGGCCTCCTCAGCCCGTGGCAGGCTGGTGTGCACGGTCCAGTCAGACGTGTGGGGCGGGGGGCAGAGTTCAACCACGCAGGGCAGGTGGGTTTGCCCTTCGGGTGCGAGAAACACGCTGGTACCATTGAAAAACGCATGGGACTCATCAATATGTGCACTGCGCACGGACAAGTCCCAGGCGTACACGGTATATTCAAGGCGTAACGGTCCCTCGACAGGCTCAGCCTGCCAGGTGCAGTTGCCCGTTTTTTGCACGGTTACCGGTTGGCCATGGCTGGTGGCTTGCAGGGTTTCTATCTGGCGGGCAAAGTCTCGTATCAGATAGCTGCCCGGAATCCACGCCGGAAGATAAAATGCCTGTCCACCCGGCGCGGGCCGGGAAATATCCAGCGTGATCTTCAGCCGATGTCCGGCCGGATCATGCGGAGTCACTTGATAAAGTAAAATTTCTTCAGTCATCATGCCATTTTAGCTTGAGGAATCCCCATGCTTCTGAAAAAGCCCGAGACGGCCTTCAAACACCGATGATTAGCGTGTTTCAGACAATTTGCCCGCCTTTGGGAACAGTGCTACACTTTGTGCGCTTTACGCTTGCGACACCCAGATCGCGCTGCGCAAAAGGCTTGGTCAATGCCCAATAAACCGGGTGTGGATGGCGCTGATAGGCCACTCATCCTCACAGAATCCGACAGGCAGGCCATTGCCTACCGGGCCCGATACGGCCTGGTATGGACCTTGAGCGCACAGGCCGCCATGGCGGCGCTGATCATACTGCTGTGCTGGGTGCTTGCGGGCAGCGCAGCCGCTGTATCGGCTCTGGTTGGTGCGGCGGCTTATTTTGTACCCAACGCCTTGTTTGCCCTGCTGCTCTTGCCCGGTGCCCTGGGTGTCGTGCAGCCCAGCCCATATGTGTTTTTCCTGGGCGAGGCCTTCAAGCTGGGTACGGCACTCGCCGTATTGGGTCTGGCCGCCTGGCTGGCCCAGGCCTGGCTGGTCTGGCCCGCCCTTGTGGCTGGCCTGGCGGGTGTGCTCAAGGGCTACGTGCTGCTGATGGCATTGCGTCGGTTGCCGTAGCGCTGCAACAAGTTTTTTGCGACGGGCTTGCCCGGTTGTATCAACAAGACAGGAATTCAGATGGACCCAACTGATCTTTCGCCACAATCCGGTTATATCAGGCATCACCTCGTGCACCTGAATAACCTGGGTGAAAAGCAAGAAGCCGTCGCCCGCTTTGATGTCATCAACTACGACTCCATGTTCTGGTCCATCCTCATGGGCCTCGTTGTCATCTACTACCTGTGGCGCGCAGCCAGTGGCGTCACCGCCGGGGTGCCGGGCCGCTTTCAGATGGCCGTTGAAATCCTCATCGACTGGGTCGAGGACCAGGCCAAGAGCATTGTTCCCAACGAGCAATCACGCCGTTTTGTTGCCCCGCTGGCCCTGACCATATTCCTGTGGATCACCGTGATGAACACGCTGGATCTGCTCCCCATTGACCTGCTTCCCTGGATATTCGCCAAAACAGGTCTGGGTGCTGTCCACGGTGACTCCCTCTACTTCCATCGCATTCTGCCCACCGCTGACCTGAACGTGCCCATGGGGCTGTCCATCGGGGTCCTGCTGGTGTCGCTATACTACGGCATCAAGCTGAAAAACCCTGTCGGCTTTGTCAAGGAACTGTTTGTGGCGCCCTTCAGTGCGCCGGGTCCGGCAATCATTGTGCTGATGCCATTCAACTTTCTGCTCAACATGATCGAATACCTCGCCAAAACGGTATCCCTTGGCATGCGGTTGTTCGGAAACATGTTTGCCGGCGAACTCATCTTCATGCTCATTGCGCTGCTCGGCGGTGCCTGGACAGGCTTCAATGCTACCAGTCTCAGCCTGGGCATCGGGCATATTCTGGCGGGCTCGGTATGGGCGATCTTCCATATCCTGATCGTGTTGCTGCAGGCCTTTATTTTCATGATGCTCACGCTGGTTTACGTCGGCCAGGCCCATGAAAGTCACTAGCCAATCGCTTTGTTTTTCAAGTTTTAATCTTACGGTTACATTCACCAAGGAGTTCTCATGACCGACGTCGCATTAGTTGCTCTTGCTTGCGGTATTATCATCGGACTGGGTGCCATCGGCGCCTGCATCGGAATTGGCGTAATGGGTGGCAAATACCTTGAAGCCTCCGCACGTCAGCCCGAACTGATGAACACACTGCAAACCAAAATGTTCCTTCTGGTCGGTCTGATTGACGCGGCCTTCCTGATCGGCGTTGGTATTGCCATGCTGTTTGCATTTGCCAACCCGTTTGCCGGGTAGAAACAGGTATGGGGGCCTGCCTGCCACTTGCTGGCACGCAGGCCAGGTAGCTGCAGGCTGCCAGCCAGACTCCGGCGAAAACCGGTTGCCACGCTGAGCACCTGCAACGTCAACCTTCCATTCCATGTGCATATGCCCATGGTCGAATGGTGTTAAAGGGAAACGACCGTGAACTTAAACGCGACTCTCTTTTTTCAGATGATCGTGTTTTTCGTGCTGGCGTGGTTTACGATGAAATTCATCTGGCCGCCCCTCACGAGAGCAATGGACGATCGTCGGCAGAAAATTGCCGATGGGCTGGCAGCAGCCGACAAGGGCAAGGCTGACCTTGCTCAGGCGCAGGCCCGCATCAGCGTTATCGAAGCATCTGCCAAAACCGATACCCAGTCCCGGCTCGCCGAAGCCGAGCGACAGGCCGCCGCACTCATTGACGACGCCCGTCGCGAAGCCGAAGACGAAAAGGCGCGTATTGTGGCTCAGGCGCAGCAAGATGCCGCGCAAGAAGTCGAGCGCGTCCGGGATTCGTTGCGCAACGAGGTCGCGGTGCTTGCCATTCGTGGTGCAGAGCAGATTCTGCGTCGCGAAATCGACGACAAGGCGCACAGCGAGCTGCTGGATCAGCTCAAGACACAACTCTGATCAGGGCACACCATGGCTGAACTATCCACAATTGCCCGTCCCTACGCCGAGGCCCTGTTTCAATCAGCCCAGTCTGATCGCGACAGCCTCGCTACCTGGAGCGAGCTCCTTTCCGAGCTCGCTTCATTGTCAGATCACCCCGAGGTGCGCGCAGCCATGTCTGATCCGCGCATTGGTAATCAGCAGCGTACCGAGCTGTTTACCGCGCTGGTCAAAAGCCCGCTGTCCGACTCGGCCCGCAACTTCATCTCGTTGCTGGTTGATAACGATCGCATTCTGCTGCTGGCCCAGATTGCCCGTCAGTTCGAGTTGCTGCGCCATCAGCTCGAAGGTACCGCACAGGCCGACATCGTCAGTGCCTATCCCCTTTCCGACGATCAGGTCAACGAACTCATTGCTGGCCTCGAAAAGAAATTCAACCTCAAGCTAAAGCCTGTGGTCACGGTGGACCCCGATCTGATCGGCGGGGTACGCATTGCTGTAGGCGACCAGGTGCTCGATACGTCCGTGCAGGCCCAGCTGGCCAGCATGCGCGATAAGCTGGTCGCCTGACTGCGACCCGATCAACAGGATTCCAGGAGTCTGAACCATGCAACTTAACCCGTCAGAGATCAGCGAACTGCTCAAGAGCCGGATAGAAGGCCTGGGCACCTCGACTGACGTGCGTACCCAGGGCACGGTCGTGTCCGTGACCGACGGCATTACCCGCATCCATGGTCTTTCCGATGTGATGCAGGGCGAAATGCTCGAGTTCCCCAATAACGTATTCGGTCTTGCGCTCAACCTTGAGCGCGACTCCGTCGGTGCGGTCATTCTCGGTGACTATACCGGGGTGTCCGAAGGCGATTCCGTCAAGACCACCGGCCGGATTCTCGAAGTGCCCGTCGGGCCCGAGCTCTGCGGTCGGGTCGTCGACGCACTGGGCGTGCCCATTGACGGCAAGGGCCCCATCAATGCCAAGGCAACGGACGTCATTGAAAAAGTCGCGCCGGGCGTGATTGCACGGCAATCCGTATCGCAGCCACTGCAAACCGGTACCAAGGCCATCGACTCCATGGTGCCCATCGGCCGCGGGCAGCGCGAACTCATCATTGGGGATCGCCAAACCGGTAAGACGGCCGTTGCCGTGGATACCATCATCGCCCAGAAAGGCGAGAACGTTACGTGTATCTACGTGGCCATCGGCCAGAAGGCATCCACCATTGCCAACGTGGTGCGCAAGCTCGAAGAACATGGCGCACTGGAGTACACCATTGTCGTGGCGGCCTCCGCTTCCGACTCCGCCGCCATGCAGTACCTGTCAGCGTACTCCGGCTGCACCATGGGCGAGTACTTCCGCGATCGCGGCCAGGACGCCCTCATCATTTACGATGATCTCACCAAGCAGGCATGGGCCTATCGCCAGGTGTCGCTGCTCCTTCGCCGTCCTCCCGGCCGCGAAGCCTATCCCGGTGACGTCTTCTACCTGCACTCACGCCTGCTCGAACGCTCCGCGCGCGTGAACGAAGATTACGTGGAAAACTTCACCAACGGTGAAATCAAGGGTCAGACGGGTTCGCTTACGGCGCTGCCCATCATCGAGACCCAGGCCGGCGACGTCTCTGCGTTCGTGCCCACCAACGTCATTTCCATTACCGACGGCCAGATCTTCCTGGAAACCGACCTTTTCAACGCCGGGGTCCGGCCCGCCATCAACGCTGGTATCTCCGTGTCCCGGGTTGGGGGTGCGGCACAGACAAACGTCATGAAGAAACTGTCTGGCGGTATTCGTACTGACCTCGCGCAATATCGCGAGCTCGCCGCCTTTGCGCAGTTTGCCTCCGACCTCGACGAAGCAACGCGCCGTCAGCTCGAGCGCGGTGAAAGGGTAGTGGAGCTGTTGAAACAGCCTCAGTACCAGCCGTTTTCCGTCTGGGAGCAGGCCGTGGCGCTGTATGCCGTCAACGAAGGCTATCTGGATGACGTCGAAGTCAACCGGGTGCTGGCATTCGAGAAGGCACTCAAGGACTACCTCCGCAACAATCACGCTGAGCTTGTCGATCGCATTCAGGAAACCAAGGCCCTGTCCGACGAAGACAGCGCTGCCCTGAAGGAAGCCATGGACGCCTTCAAGCAGCACGGTGCGTATTAGTCTTCATTACAGGGCATAAACTGGAATAAGCAATGGCTGGAATCAAGGAAATCCGAACCAAGATCCGGAGCGTGCAAAACACGCGAAAGATCACCAAGGCAATGGAGATGGTTGCCGCATCCAAGATGCGCAAGGCGCAAGACCGGATGCGGGCCGGCCGCCCCTACGCCGAGAAGGTCCGCGAGATCGGCGCTCACCTGATGCAGGCGCATCCCGAATATACCCACCCCTATATGGAAGAACGTTCCGACATCAAGGGCGTAGGCATTATCGTGGTCACGACTGACAAGGGTCTGTGCGGGGGTCTCAACACCAACATCATGCGACTGGTGCTGGCGCGCATCAAGGATTTCACTGACCAGGACATTCGGGTACAGGCGACCGCGCTGGGCAACAAGGGGCTGGGTACCCTCACCCGTATTGGCGCTGATGTCGTCTCCCAGGCCACCCAGCTTGGGGATCAGCCGGAATTGGATCGCCTCATCGGTGCCATCAAGGTACAGCTGGACGATTTTGTCGATGGCAAGATTGATGCGGTCTACCTGGCAACCAGCCGGTTTATCAATACCATGGCACAGGAGTCCACCTTTGTGCGCCTGCTGCCCCTGCCCTCCAGTCTGGCAGACCCCTGGCAGACGGGCGATACCGTCCCGGCCGGCGAAGATAGCGGCATCAAATCCTCCTATGGGTGGGATTATCTCTACGAGCCCGATGCCCAAAGCGTCATCGACGACCTCTTGCTGCGCTATCTCGAAGGCCTGGTCTACCAGGCAGTGGCCGAAAACATGGCCTCCGAACAGTCTGCACGCATGGTTGCCATGAAGGCAGCGTCAGACAACGCCGAGAAGGTGATTGGCGAGCTCGAGCTGGTCTACAACAAGACCAGGCAAGCCGCGATCACCAAGGAGATTTCAGAAATCGTGGGGGGCGCTGCCGCGGTCTGATTTCAGACTTCCCGGCATCCCGTCAAAGATCTTTATCAAGGACTAAACATGAGCAACGGTACCATCGTTCAGTGCATCGGCGCCGTCGTGGACATACAGTTTCCTCGCGACAGCATTCCCAACATCTATGATGCCCTGATGCTTGATGACGAATCCTCGGAGTTCGCCGAAAAAGGCCTGACATTCGAGGTGCAGCAACAACTCGGCGACGGCATTGTCCGCACCATCGCCATGGGCTCCAGCGACGGCCTGCGTCGTGGCATGAGCGTTCGCAACAGTGATGCCCCCATCTCCGTCCCCGTTGGTGCCGGCACGCTGGGCCGCATCATGGACGTACTCGGTCGTCCCATCGACGAACGTGGCCCCATCGAGACCGACGAGGTCCGTGCCATCCATCAGAAACCGCCCAAGTTTGATGAGCTCTCTCACTCTGTCGAGCTCCTGGAAACCGGCATCAAGGTGATTGACCTGGTATGCCCCTTTGCCAAAGGCGGGAAGGTTGGCCTGTTTGGTGGTGCTGGCGTGGGCAAGACGGTCAACATGCTCGAGCTCATCAACAACATTGCCAAGCAGCACAGTGGTCTGTCGGTTTTTGCTGGTGTGGGCGAGCGCACTCGCGAAGGAAACGACTTCTACCACGAAATGGCCGAGGCGGGTGTCATTCAGATGGACAACCTGCCCGAATCTCAGGTCGCCATGGTGTTCGGCCAGATGAACGAGCCTCCCGGTAACCGTCTGCGTGTTGCGCTGTCCGGTCTGACCATGGCCGAAAAGTTCCGTGACGAAGGCCGTGACATCCTGTTCTTCGTGGACAACATCTACCGCTACACGCTGGCCGGTA
>DATGUI010000001.1:0-2620 GCA_035301405.1 Burkholderiaceae bacterium | reverse complement strand
GTCGTTTTCGGAGACATCACCATGCAGCCTCAAGTTGACCGCAAGCCTGGCCAGACAGACATCAGCGGGCAGGAATATCTGATTTTTACCCTGGGCGATCAGGAATATGGCATTGACATCCTCAAGGTTCAGGAAATCCGTGGCTATGACGCCCAGACCGTCACCCGGATTGCCAACGTGCCGCCGTTTGTAAAGGGGGTGTCCAACCTGCGCGGCGTCATCGTGCCCATCGTGGACATGCGCATCAAGTTTGATCTGGCCTCGATCGAATACAACCACGAAACCGTGGTGGTTATCCTGAATATCGCTTCACGGGTCGTGGGCATTGTGGTGGATGGCGTCTCGGACGTACTGGTCTTGCAGCCTGATCAACTCAGCGCCGCACCCAGCTTTGGCGCGGCTTTTTCCACCGAATACCTCACCGGCATTGGCACCATTGACGACCGCATGTTGATTCTGGTTGATATCGAAAAGCTCATGACCAGTGAAGAAATGGAGCTGGTCGAGCAGGCTGTGGTCTGAGCCATCCGTTAATGTCCTCCGCAGTTTCAATATTCGCACCCCCTACGCTTCCGGACATTGACCCGCAGGATTTCTCTCGTGCGGCGGCCTTGCTGAAAAAACACAGTGGCATCGTGCTGGGCGAGCACAAGCAGGATATGGCGGAGCGTGCGCTGGGTCTGCGTGCCAAGGCCATGGGCCTGGCCAGTGTCACCCAATATCTGCACCATCTTGAGCGATACCCTGACACTGCCGAATGGGAAGCCTTCGTCAATGTGTTCACCATCAACCACACGGCGTTTTTTCGCGAAGCCCATCACTTTGATATTCTGGCGCGGTATGTCGAGACGCGCGTGCGCCCGCTGTCCATCTGGTCAGCGGCCTGCTCCACCGGAGAAGAACCCTATTCCATTGCCATTCAGCTGCGGGAAACGCTTCCCAACCCGGATCATCAGGTCAGCATTCTGGCTACCGACATCGATACCCGCGCCATTGAAGTGGCCGAATCCGGCGTCTATACGCTAGACCGCGTCAAGCTGATCCCCGACCCGTTGCTGAAAAAATACTTTCAGCGCGGTACCGGCATGCGTGCCGGCATGGCCCGGGTCAAGTCTAATGCGCGGAACATGGTCAGTTTTGAAGCGTTCAACCTGGCATCAGCGGACTGGCAACGGAACACACGATTTGATGTCATCTTCTGCCGCAATACCCTGATCTATTTTGACAAGGAAACACAGACACAGATTCTTGATCGTTTTGCCCGGGTTCTCAAGCCCGGTGGCCTGCTGTTTGCCGGCCATTCCGAGAACCTGACTTATCTTACCGATTCGTTTCGCCTCCTGGGGCAAACTGTTTACGAACTGATGCCGGGTGGCTTGCCAGGGCGCACCTGAAGCGCCTGCCAGCAGTCTGGCATCAGATTCATCATTGTGTAATGAAAAAAATACGTGTGCTTTGTGTCGATGATTCCGCGTTGGTGCGCCGTCTCATGACCGAAATCATCAATCAGCAGCCGGATATGGAAGTGGTGGCGGTGGCACCTGATCCGCTCGTTGCCCGCGACCTCATCAAGCAGCACAATCCCGATGTGTTGACACTGGATGTGGAAATGCCTCGCATGGATGGGCTGGATTTTCTGGAGCGCCTGATGCGCCTGCGTCCCATGCCGGTGGTCATGGTGTCGTCGCTGACCGAACGCGGTTCCGATGTCACGCTCAGGGCGCTTGAGCTTGGTGCAGTCGACTTTGTCACCAAGCCCAAGCTTGGGCTCAGGGACGGCCTGCTTGAATACGGTGAGCAGATTGCGGATAAAATACGTGCCGCTGCACTGTCGCGGCCACGGCGGCTGTCAGCCGCTGCCAGCACGCCAGCCAGGCGCCAGCTCACAGTCGCCTATTCGACAACGGAAAAAATTGTCCTGATCGGGTCTTCTACCGGTGGCACCGAGGCCATCCGTCAAGTGCTTCAGCCCCTGCCGCCAAATAGTCCGGCCATCATGATCACACAGCACATGCCGGCGGGCTTTACCCGGTCGTTTGTCGAGCGGTTGAACACCCTGTGCGCACTGACCGTGCACGAGGCTTCCGATGGGCAGCGCGTGTTGCCGGGCAATGTTTATCTGGCGCCCGGGGGCGTTGCCCACATGAAGGTCGCACGCTCGGGTGCCAACTATGTCGTGAGGCTGGAAGTGTCGGAACCGGTCAATCGGCATCGGCCATCCGTTGATGTCCTGTTCGAATCTGCAGCTGAGGTAGTGGGGCGCAACGCCGTGGGTGTGGTCCTGACGGGCATGGGGAAGGACGGCGCCAGGGGTCTGCTGACCATGAAGCAGGCCGGAGCGGTTACTATAGCCCAGAATGAAGCGACCTCGGTGGTATTTGGCATGCCCCGCGAGGCTCTGGCCATTGGCGCAGCCGACCTCGAAGTGGCCCTGCCTGACATCAGCGAAACCATCCTCAAGCATGTGGCATCCCGCGGACACCGGGTCTGACATCAGGCCCATTCATTGATTAACTCGTACGGAGACTGATCCCGTGGTACAGAAAAGCATCAAGATTCTGGTGGTGGATGACTTCCCCACCATGCGTCGCATCATACGCAACCTTCTGAAAGACCTGGG